>DATKDW010000080.1 GCA_035512495.1 Acidimicrobiales bacterium | reverse complement strand
CGCTTGTGCGCCCGCCACGCCGCCGTGGCGTTGGAGTGCTTGGCGTTGGTCGAGAGGTAGAAGACGTTGCCGTAGCCGCCGGTGCACAGCAGCACGGCATGCGCCGAGTGCCGGGTCACCTGGCCGGTGCGCAGGTCACGGGTGACCACGCCGCGGGCGACGCCGTCCTTCACGACGAGATCGAGGACCTCGGTCTTGGTGATCAGCTCGACGGTGCCGTTGTGCACCTCCTTCATCAACGCCTGGTAGGCGCCGAGCAGGAGCTGCTGGCCGGTCTGGCCCCGGGCGTAGAAGGTGCGAGACACCTGGGCGCCGCCGAAGGAGCGGTTGTCGAGCATGCCGCCGTACTCGCGTGCGAAGGGCACGCCCTGGGCGACGCACTGGTCGATGATGTCGCCGGACACCTCGGCCAGACGGTGCACGTTGGCCTCGCGGGAGCGGTAGTCGCCGCCCTTGACCGTGTCGTAGAAGAGGCGGTAGGTCGAGTCGCCGTCGTTCTTGTAGTTCTTGGACGCGTTGATGCCGCCCTGGGCCGCGATCGAGTGCGCCCGCCGCGGCGAGTCGTGGTAGGTGATCGCCTTGACGTTGTAGCCCTGTTCGCCGAGCGTGGCGGCGGCGGCGGCGCCGGCGAGGCCGGTGCCCACGACGATGACGTCGAACTTGCGGCGGTTGTTGGGCGCCACCAGCTTCATGTCGAACTTGTGCTGGGTCCACTTCTCGCCGATGGGCCCGGCGGGGACCGCGGAGTCCAGGTTGCCGATCACGACGCGCCCTCCTCGAAGCGGAGCTCTTCGTTGGCCTCGTAGGCCTTGATGATCTTGAGCCGTTCGCCGTCGGAGAGGTCGTCGTACTGCTCGATGCTCAGCCGCCCGTCCTCGAGCGCCTCGGCGAAGACGACCTCGCAGGTGACGATGCGGTCGTCCTCCTCGTAGCAGACGTCGTCGGATGCGGCCCCGGACACGACGGCCAGCGGGAAGCTGAGGTTGCCGAGGGTGACGATGGCGGCGAAGCCGAGGGCGAAGCTGCGCCGCCAGCTGTTGTACCTCGGGTTGTTCAGGCCGAGGCTCTGGAACAGGCTCCAGGACCCGTGGTACAGGTGCACGCCGAGGGCGATGGTGGCCAAGACGTAGATGGCCGCCGGCACGGCGTTGGTGAGGCTGGCCTGCACGTTGCGGTAGACGTCGCCCCGGACGAAGTCGGGGTTGACCCAGCCCCAGGTGAAGTCGGCCAGGTGCCAGATCAGGTAGGCCAGGATGACGACGCCGGTGAAGCGCATCGAGCGGCTGGCCGTGTTGGCCGCCTGCCAGTCCCGCTTGGAGCTGTAGCCGCCGGCGTTGGCCCGCCGGTTCATCAGGGTGAGGCTCGCCGCCGCGTGGATGTGGAAGGCGAAGGCGAGGATCAGGCCGATGCGGATGATCCAGAGCGTCAGGGTGCGGGGGAGCAGCGGGTACAGCAGCTCACGGAGGAACTCGCCGTAGACGTTGAGGGCGTGGGCCCCCTGGTACATCTTGAGGTTGCCGACCATGTGGCCGAAGACGAAGCCCATGAGGACGATGCCCGTGACGGCCATCACCCACTTCTTGCCCACGGCCGACCGGTAGAAGGCCACCGGCCACGGGGCGGGACGGCGCGGCGGGTTCACCGGCTGCACGCCTGCACCCTCACCTCCTGATGAGGCTGACTGCTGCATGGTCTGCATGGATTCGCACGGTACCCGCGCCCCCATTCCGGGGGGCAATCACCGCAGCCCTCGGGATCAGGTCGAGATGGTCGTCCGGTACACGTTGGCCACGCGGTCGTCGCCGACCTGTCCGGTGAGCTCGAGCACGAGCTCACCGGGTGCGTCGGGGACTTCGAGCTGCACCGTGCCGACCCGAACGCAGGAGTCGGCCGGCACCTCACCCTCGAACGCCCACCGGTGGGCGCCGCCGGTCCATCGAGCGACCACCTCGATGCTGCCGGTGAGGTCGCCGCGGCGGTCGGACACGACGTGGACATCGAGGGCGAGCGCATCGCCCGGCGTCACCGCGCCGGGCAGGCGGTCGGCCACGACGATCACGGCGCGGCACGCGTCGGCGAGCGCGGCGTGGGCCGCTTTCGGCACCCGTTCGTGGTCGAGCACCGCCCAGGTGATGCCGGGGTGCGCGTCGGCGAAGGCGAACTGGCAGAACCCACCGGTCGGGCGGTACTTCAGCCGCCTGAGCTCCTCGACGTGGTGGCGGACGACGGTGGCCTGGTACGCCTGGGTCGCCGCCTTCCACGACTCGTAGGTGTGGCCCTGCCGCGGCACGTACCGGTCGAGCAGGGCGAGCTGGAGGTTGTGCGTGCCGGCGAGGCGGTCCCAGTCCAGGTCCGGCCACACCTCGGCTCCGACGAAGTCGTCGCTCTCCGGGACCGCCTGGGCGCCGAACTCGGTGGGGAACCGCACCTGGCTCGGGAGGGCCCGGGCGAAGGCGGGCAGGTCCCGCTCGTCGCCCCAGTACCAGCCGAAGTAGAGGTGGCTGTCGGTGCCCTCGAGACGGGGGAGCCGGGGCAGCACGCCCGAGTGCTTGATGACCGGGCGGGTGCCATCGGCGGCCTCGATGGCTCGCTTCACGGTGCGGTCCAGGATGGTCTTGTTCCACGTCGGCACCTGCTGCGACGCGAACGCGCGCAGCCCGAGCGCGGCGAGGCGGTGCGGCTCGCTGAACACCTCGGGCGAGATGTCGAGGCCCATGGGCTCGTTGTGGCCGCACCACACGGCCACCGACGGGTGGTGGGCCAGCATGGCCACCATCTCGGTGGCCTGGCGCTGGGCCTGGCGCCGGATGGACCGGGCGTAGCCCCACTGGAGCGGGAAGTCCTGCCACAGCAGCATCCCGGCCCGGTCGGCGGCGTCGTAGGTCTCGGGCCGACCCACGTGGGCGTGTATCCGCAGCAGGTCCAGCCCGGTCTCCTTGGCGAGGTCGACGTCGGCGGCCAGCTCGGCCGGGGTCGCATCGGCGAGGGCCATGCGGGTGGGGGCGAGGTTGGCGCCCTTGCAGAAGAGGCGCTCGCCGTTCACCGACAGGATCCACTTGCGCATCGACACCTGACGGAGCCCGGTGCGGAAGCGACGGCGGTCGGACACCCGGCTCCCGGCCGCGTCGCGCAGGCGGACCTCCACCGACGTCAGCTCGAGGTGGGCTTCGCCGAGGGCGTGGGGCCACCACAGCTGGGGCTGATCGACGGTGACCGTCCACTCGACGGTGTTCGCGCCGGCGGCCAGCGTCCGGTCGGTGCCGTGGTCGGCCGACCCGATCGTGGTGCGCAGGTGCACGTCGGTGGCCTCGAGCGAGTCGAGTTCGGCGGTGAGTGAGAGCACCGCGCGAGCGGGACCGGCCTCCACGCAGCGGGTCACCAGGTGGCGGATGCGGACCGGGCCGGACTCCTCGAGGTGCACCGGTCGCCAGATGCCCCCGGGGTTCCAGTCGGGGTCCATGGAGTCCCAGTGCTGGAAGACGCCGGTGATGTTCCGCTTGTGGCTGCGGTCGGTCTGCGGGGAGCATCCCACCTCCACCGCGAGCTGGTGCTCGGAGCGGGCGCGGATCTGGTCGGTGACCTCGAACTCGTGGGCGAAGAAGTACCCCTCGGTGGCGCCGAGGTAGGTGCCGTCGAGCCACACGTCGCCCTCGTAGAAAAGCCCGTCGAAGCGCAGCCACCACCGGCGATCACCGGCGCCGGGCGGCTGCTCGAAGCGCACCCGGTGCAGCAGCGGGCCGTCGTGGTCGGCGAACGCAGGCGTCGAGCGCCAGTGGCCGGGAACGGCGATCGGCTCCCACCCCGAGTCGTCCAGGTCGGTGTCGGCGAAGGTGCGGCGCAGGTCTTCGTCTGCGGGCGCAGCCAGCCAGCGGTCGGGGAGTGCCATCGGCGCCGGAGCCTACGAGGGCGGCGGTCGAGGCCCTTCAGGTGCCGGATAGGTTGGCCTCATGGCAGCACCGTCCAGCCTCCCATCCACCCTCGGCGCGCTCCGGGAGTCCGGCTGGGAGTCGCGGCCGGTGAAGGAGGAGGTCCGGCGCAACGCCGTGGCCAAGATCCGGGCCGGTGAGCCGCTGTTCGAAGGGGTGCTCGGCTACGAGCAGACGGTGATGCCCCAGCTGGAGAACGCGCTGCTGGCCGGCCACGACGTCGTCTTCCTCGGCGAGCGCGGCCAGGCCAAGACCCGCATGATCCGCTCGCTCACCCGGCTGCTCGACGAGTGGATGCCCGTGGTCAAGGGCACCGAGATCAACGACGACCCGTACCACCCCGTGTCGCGCTACGGCGTCGACCTCGTCGAGGAGATGGGTGAGGACACCGAGATCGACTGGGTCCACCGCGACGAGCGCTACGGCGAGAAGCTCGCCACCCCCGACACGTCCATCGCCGACCTCATCGGCGAGGTCGACCCCATCAAGGTGGCCGAGGGCCGCTACCTCTCCGACGAGCTGACCCTCCACTACGGCCTGGTGCCCCGCACCAACCGCGGCATCTTCGCCATCAACGAGCTGCCCGACCTCTCCGAGCGCATCCAGGTGGGTCTGCTCAACGTCCTCGAGGAGCGCGATGTCCAGATCCGGGGCTACAAGGTCCGCCTGCCCCTCGACGTGATGCTGGTGGCGTCGGCCAACCCCGAGGACTACACGAACCGCGGCCGCATCATCACGCCGCTGAAGGACCGCTTCGGCAGCCAGATTCGCACCCACTACCCCCTCGACGTCGAGACCGAGATGGTCATCGCCGCCCAGGAGGCCCGGCCGCTCGAGGCCGAGGGCGTGCACGCCACCATGCCCGAGTACATGAGCCAGATCGTCGCCACGCTCTCGCACCTGGCTCGCCAGTCACCCCACGTCAACCAGCGCTCGGGCGTGTCGGTCCGCCTGACGGTGTCGAACCACGAGGTCCTGATCGCGAACGCCGCCCGGCGGTCGCTGCGCCACGGCGAGGAGGTCGTGGTCCCCCGCGTCTCCGACCTCGACGCCCTCGCCGCGTCCACGATGGGCAAGATCGAGATCGAGTCGCTGGACGACGGTCGGGACGAGGCCATCGCCGAGCACCTGGTGAAGTCGGCCGTGCTCACGGTGTTCCGCGAGCGCACCGACGCCGCCATGCTCCGCGAGGTCATCGACGCCTTCGAAGAGGGTCGCATCGTCGACGCCGGTGACGACATCTCCTCGGCCGACCTCGCTGCGCTCGCCGAGGAGATGCCTGGCCTCAAGGCCCAGGTCGTCGGACTCACCGACGGCGACGAGTCCGCCGCCGCCATCGCCGCAGCGGTGGAGTTCCTGCTCGAGGGTCTGCACCTCGGCAAGCGCCTGAACAAGGAGCACGTCGGCGCGCGCTCGAGCTACCGGGCCCGCAGCTGAAGGGCTACTCGCCCATCTGCTCCTCGGCCTGCTCACGCAAGGTGGCCAGGGTCTTGCGGAGCAACCGCGACAGGTAGGACTGCGACACGCCGAGCTCGTCGGCGATCTCCTGCTGGCTCCGACGGTGCACGAAGCGCATCTCGATGATGGTTCGGTCCCGATGGTCGAGGCCCTGCAGCAGGGACTCGACGTCGATGCGGGTCTCGACCTGGCCCATGTCGCCGTCGCTGCCGGCGATCATGGCGCCCTTGGTGGTGCTGCCGTCGCCAATGGGCGCATCGAGGCTGTCGGCCCGGTAGGAGGCGCCGGCCGAGAGGGCTTCGAGCACGCGGTCGGTGGACTCATCGAGCCGATCGGCCATCTCCTGGACCCGGGGGGCGCGACCGAGCTCCTGGGTGAGCTCGGGTTCCAGGCGGCGGGCCTGCACGGCCAGCTCCTGGAGGCTCCGGGGTGGGCGCACCGACCAGCCCTTGTCTCGCAGGAGCCGCTTGAGCTCGCCCTCGATGGTGCGGTTGGCGAAGGTCTTGAAGGTCACGCCGACTTCGGGGTCGAAGCGCTCGACGGCCTTGATGAGGGCCATCAGCGCCTGCTGCCGGACGTCGTCGGCCTCCATGTGGCCCTTGCCGTAGCGGCTCACGTAGTACTCGACCAGCTCGAGGTTGTCCTCGACCAGCCGGTTCCGGAGGCGACGGGACCGCGACGTCTGGTATTCGACG
>DATKDW010000079.1 GCA_035512495.1 Acidimicrobiales bacterium | reverse complement strand
GCCGTCGAGCACGGTCACGACGCCGTTCACGCCGCGGCCGTCCTGGACGTGGACGTAGGTGTCGATGACCTGGCCCTCGCCCTTCTCGACGTGGGTGACGGTGCCGAGGTCGATGTTCTCCTTGAGCGTCACCTTGAGGTCGTCGATGCGACCGGCGAACTGCTCGACCGCGGTCGGGCCCCCGGCGGCCACCGCGTCGGCGATGTCCTGGGTGAGGGCCACGAAGTCGGCGGACTTGGCGGAGAAGTCGGTCTCGGACTTGAGCTGCACGATGGCCGCAGCCGTGTCGGTCTCGGCGACGGCCACGGCACCTTCCACGTTGTCGCGGTCGGCGCGGGTGGCGGCCTTGGCGAGGCCCTTCTCGCGCAGCTTCTTGGCGGCGGCGTCGAAGTCGCCCTCGGCGTCGACGAGGGCCTTCTTGGCGTCCATCATCCCGGCGCCGGTGGCCTGGCGCAGGGCCTGGACGTCCTTGGCGGTGAAGTCAGCCACTCAGGCCTCCGTGGTCTCCGTGGCGGGAGGCGTGTCGGTCGGGGTCTCGGCGACCTCCGCCTCGAGCTCGGCCACCTCGGACGCCAGTTCGGCGACCTCCGCCTCGAGCTCGGCGACCTCCGCCTCGGCCTCGGCGACCGGGGGCTCGGCGACCGGGGCCTCGGGCTCGCGCTCGGCCTCGGCAGCCGCGGCGATCTCCGACGGCGCGGCGTTGGCGATGGACGGAGCCGTGGGGGCACCGGCGAGGCGGGCCTCGCGGGCCTTGGCCTCGGCGAGGGCCAGGCGACGAGCCTCGGCCTGCTCCTGGGCGACCTTGTCCTCGTCGAGGAGGCCGCGGGAGGCCTGCACCTGCGAGCGGTTGGACGCGATGAAGCGGCCCTCGGCGACGGCGTCGGCGATGACGCGGCACATGAGGGTGCCGGAGCGAATGGCGTCGTCGTTGCCGGGGATCACGTACTGGACGCTGTCGGGGTCGCAGTTGGTGTCGACCACGGCGACGATCGGGATCCCGAGCTTGTTGGCCTCGGTGACCGCGATGGCCTCCTTCTTGGTGTCCAAGATGAAGACGGCGTCGGGCTGGCGCTCCATGTTGCGGATGCCGGAGAGGTACTTCTCGAGCTTGTCGAGCTCCCGGGTCTTGCTCAGGGCCTCGCGCTTGGGCATGGCGTCGAACTCGCCGGACGTCTTCATGCGCTGGTACTCGGCCATCTTGGCCACGCGCTTGTTCATCGTCTGGTAGTTCGTGAGCATGCCGCCGAGCCAGCGGTGGTTCACGTAGGGCATGCCGCACTTCTCGGCGTAGGACTGGACGGCGTCCTGGGCCTGACGCTTGGTGCCGACGAACAGGACCGTGCCGCCACCGGCGACCAGGTCGCGCACGAACTCGTAGGCGGTCTCGATCCGCTGGAGCGTCTGGTCGAGATCGATGATGTAGATGCCGTTGCGCTCGCCGAAGATGAAGCGCTTCATCTTCGGGTTCCAGCGACGGGTCTGGTGACCGAAGTGGACTCCGGCCTCCAACAACTGCTTCATGGTGACGACGGCCACCGGCTTCTCCTCGCGTTGCCCCTCGGTTGCACTGCGACCGGGCCGGCGCTCCGCCCCTGGTGGGGGTTCGCGACCGTGGGGTGACCCGATCGGTGAATTCTGGACGTGGCCGACGCGGGTGCGCAGGCCGACCTTGCAGTGTAGGGGAGCCCGCACCGGCACCGGGAAACTCCGGCTTCCGGGCCGCGGCACACGCTGTCGATGCGTGCAGCACGTCCCGGTACCGACGCGGGGCGATCTGTGGGGCGAGTCGCCAACCTGGCGGCTCGGCTCCTCTCGCTCAGTTGGGGATCAGCATGGCGAGGCCGACGGCGTCGGTGATCCCCGAGATCACGGCGGGGACCACGGCATCTGCGACGGCGTCGACGAAGCGCTGGCACGCCGGCGGCAGACCGGCGAGGCCCAGCTGGAGCTCCCGGGTCGTGTCGGGGTCGCCGGGCAGGCTGGAGTGCGCGCGCGGGCCGCTCAGGTCGATGATGGCGGCGGGCCGCCCCGGGATGTCGGCCTTATCCGCCGTGACGATGAGGTCGCCGCGTGCGGCGACGGTGCGCAGGTCGACCCCGTCGGGCACGCCCTCGGTGTGCAGACCCTTGATGAGGTCCGAGGTCTCGGCGAGCTGGCGGACGCCCGTGCTGTAGGGGTCGATCGGGATGTCGAAGACCTTCCGGATGTGGGCGACGTCCTGGACCAACCCCTTCTCCGAGAGCAGGGCAGCGGTGGCCAGGTCAGCCCCGCGGTGAGGCGAGCCGATGGTGACCACCTGCCCGAGCGCGTCGAGTCCCCCGGGACGGTCGGCGAGCTCGAGCAGCGCGACCCGGGTGACCAGGCCACCCATGCTGTGGGCGTACACGTCGATGGGCACCCCCGGACGTGCCGCGGCAGCCTGCTCGACGAGGGTGGCGAGTTCCCGGCCCCGCTCGGCCACGTCGCCGAGCGTGTCCTCGGGGCCGTACGTCCCCGCCGGGAGTCCGGCCAGGCCCGGGTGCAGGTCGCCGTCGGTCGCAGTGCGGCCACCTCCGTAGCGGTAGCGCACGACGTCGGACGGCTCGTACCCGAGCGCGTCCAGGTCGACGTCGTCGATCGCCCCGTGCTCGCTCGAGGAGCCGAGCCCGGCGACCAGGAGCGCGACCCGCTCCCCCGCCGGGGGCTGGAGGACCACCGATGACTCGGTGCAGTCCTGCAGGAGGTGCCGGGCGAGGGACTCGTTGATCTGGCGGGTGACCTGAGCTGGTGTGAGCGCCCGCCAGGAGTGCCAGGCCGCCTCGGCGGCACCGGCGACCTTGCCCACGATGGGCGCACCGTGGTGCACGAGGGCGTCCACCGTCCGCCGCAGCAGTCCGGGCTCCTCCTGGCGGACGAGGTCCCGCAGGGATGCCTGCTCGGCCAACAGGCCTGCGTCGGTCGGTGGGAGCGGCTCGCCATGGGGCACGAGCCGCACGTCGATGACTCGCTCGCCGAAGAGCGACTCGGGGTCGAGGTAGTGCTCGCCATCGCGCGCCCCGAGGTGGAAGCCCCGGCCGGCCTCGCCGACCACGTCGCCGCGCCGCACGGCGTCTCCCCGCCGGACACCGACCGCGCTGAGGAACGAGTACGAGGTGCGCAGGCCGTCGGCGTGCAGGACGGTGACGTGCTGGCTCGCCCCCACCATGCCGGCGAACACGACGGACCCGTCGGCGGTAGCCCGCACCGGTGTCGCCGGCGCCAGGTCGTAGGCCAGGCCCCGGTTGCCGGGGCCGTACTCGGTGACCGGTGGGCGGAACGGGTCGGCCACGGGTGCGTCCACCGGCGGGCTGTGGACCACCGGTGCCGGTGGCTCGGCGCCGGCGGGTGCGGTGGCCGCAACCACGGCGATGACGGTGGCCAGCGCGGTCGCGGCGGCCGCCACGACCTGCAAGGTCGGGCGCGCTGGGCGCAGGGACAAGGGTGCTCCCCCTCGGCTCGACGGCCGCCGCCGGAGGGGCGGTGCGACCGGTGCTGGGGGAAGCGGTGGTGCTCGGGGAAGCGGTGGTGCCCGGGAGCGGGAGGGTGCCCGCCCGTCAGGCGGTTTCGCGGTGCGCTGCGGCCATGCGGGAGCGCAGCTGCAGGATGGCCTTGGTGTGGATCTGGCAGACCCGGGACTCGGTGACCCCGAGGACGTCACCGATCTGCGCCAGGGTCAGGCCTTCGTAGTAGTAGAGGGTGAGGACGACCTTCTCCCGCTCGGGGAGGCGGTTGATGGAGTCACCCAGCAGGTGGCGCATCTCCTGGACCTCGAACATGTCGCCCGGTCCCTCGTCGGCGGTGGCGATGGTGTCGCCCAGCGTGGCGCCCGCCTCGCGGTCGCCGCTGCCGACGAACTCGTCGAGGGCCACCACGCCGACGAAGGAGATCTTCGACAGCGAGGTCTGGAGCTGCTCACGAGTCATGTCGAGCTCCTGGGCGAGCTCGTCCTCGCTGGGTGCCCGGTGCAGCTGGGCCTCGAGCTTGGCGTAGGCCTTCTCGATCTGGCGGGCCTTGGCCCGCACCGAGCGCGGCACCCAGTCGATGGCCCGCAGCTCGTCGAGGATGTTGCCCTTGATCCGGGAGATGGCGTAGGTCTCGAACTTGAAGCCCCG
>DATKDW010000078.1 GCA_035512495.1 Acidimicrobiales bacterium | reverse complement strand
GGTCGCCTCGAGTTGATCCGGGCGAACGCGTCGAGAGCAAGCCACGCCGAGCTCGACGAGGCCGAGGTGCTCGATGACGGTGACCCCATGGAGCTCGGCGCCCTCTATGCCAGCCTCCTCCGGTCACATCCCCACTTTCGTGTTCTCGGGGGTTGCTGCGGGACGGATGCTCGCCATGTCGAAGCCATCGCCCGTGCCTGCGTCACTTCGACGGAGTAGCACGCACAGGCAGACATCCCAGCGCTTCCCTTCGGCGGCTGGGCCACCTGCAGCAGATGCGGGTGATGCGACACCCGAGGCACAGGGATCCGATCAATCCCGGGTGCACTACATCGGGAACCACGTCCGACATGGGATGACGATCGTTCGTGGTCGCCACGTGACGTTGAACGTCCAGAACGTCCAGAAGGCGAGGCCGGAGTGCGATGGGTCGAACAAAGTCGAACAGAGTGGTAGGGCGGATGCGCCATTGCGCCAGGCGGATGTCGGCGCGAGTGTGGAGTTGATCGCGTCCAGGGGAGGCAACATGCCGAAGTTCCTGTTCCAGGTGTCGCTGAACGCTGAGGGTGTCGCCGGTGTGTTGGCGGAAGGCGGAACTGCTCGACGGGAGGTCGTGCAGAGCGCCATCGAGAGCGTGGGTGGCACCCTGGAGGCGTTCTATTTCGCCTTCGGCGCTGACGACGTCGTCGTCATTGTTGATGTCCCCGACCAGGAGACGGCCGCGGGGCTGGCCATGCAGTTCTCCTCCTCGGGCCGCATGGCCGTGGCCACGACGGTGCTGCTCACGCCCGAGCAGGTCGACCGGGCACGGGAGACGCAGAGCAGCTGGCGTCCGCCGGGCGGTTGACGATGGCGGTGGCGTCGGAGCGGGCGGTCAAGGGGTACCGGGCGCGGCGATGTGGTCGGTGTCGACCAGCCCGTGGCGCATGGCGTGGAGGGCGGCAGCGGCCCGGGAGGACACGCCGAGCTTGGTGTAGACGTGCTCGACGTGGTTGCTCACCGTCTTCGGGCTGATCGACAGTTCCCGGGCGATCTGTTTGTTGGCCAGCCCTCGGGCGAGGAGGGCGAGCACCTCGGTCTCGCGGGCGGTGAGCCCTTTGGGTCCGCCGGCCCGCAGGCCTCGGGTGGTGTGGCCGGCGGCGTTGAGCACGGCGTCGACTGCCGCGGGGTCGAGCCGCCCGTCGGTGGCGTCGGCTCGTAGCTCGGCGGCCGCCTCGTCCGGGTCGAGCGCTCGGCGATGGGGCCGTCGCTGGCCCATGGCGTGGTAGGCGTCGGCGGCAGCCAGGATCCGGGCCGGGGCAGCGATCAGCGACCCGGAAAGGCCCCGGTGGTAGCCCGATCCGTCCATCCGCTCGTGGTGGGCGGCGGCGAGCACGCCGACGCGGGCCAGCGTGTCGGGCCGGCTGAACATGCGCTCCACGAGGTAGGCGTGCATGCGCATTCGCTCGGTCTCGGTGGTGGAGAGCGGCCCGGGTCTCTGCCAGATGGACGCGGGGACGCCCGCCCGGCCGGTGTCGTGGACGAACGCGGCGCGGCGAAGGAGCCGCACAGTGGCGCCCGGCAGCTGGAGCTCGGTGGCGGCTGCTGCGGCCAGCTCCGCGGTGCCGTGCGCATGGCCGGCGAAGCTGTGGCAGCGCAGGTCGCAGAAGTCGCCGATGGCGGCCAAGGCGGCGTCGAGGGCGTCGTCGGTGAGGGGGCGAGGGTTCGGATCGGGGTCAGGGAGCGGATCATCGAGGTTGGCGAAGATCGGGTTGGGATCGGTGACGAGGGCGTCGACCACGGCAGGGTCGAAGTGGGTGCCCGACCGGGCCCGAGCAACCTCCACCGCTGCATCCACACCGCCGGTGCGGTGGAGGACCTCGGCCGTCTCGGCCACATGGGAGATGCGGGCGGGCAGCGGGATCTCCTCCCCGCTCACCGACGGGAACCCCTCACCGTCCCAGCGGGCGTAGCTCTGCTCGATGCTCCTCCGCACGATGTCGTCGACACCGAGACTTCCGGCGAGCTCGCCGGCGGCAGCGCAGTGGTCGGCCATCTGGGCGAGGACGTCCTGGCCCCGGGTCGCCATCAATCTGCCCACCCGGCCGGCCCGCTGCAACGCCGAGCCCGATGAAGCGGCGCGGCGGAGCATGTAGACCATGGCCGGCATCCCGGCCAGGTCGACGTCGGTCACCCCGGCCCGGAAGGCGATGTCATCGCCGAAGCTGGTGGCCACGTCGTCGCCGTAGACCGGACAGGCGACGTAGGTCAGCAGCGACACGTCGTGCAGATTGCACAACAGGTTGTCGTCGAGGCCGAGCCTCCGACCCAAGCTCATGGCGAGCCGGCTCGACCGCTGCATGTGTTCGGCGGGCTGACCCAGCCCCAGGTCGGTGGCCAGGGACAGGGCGGCCAACACGTCCGCCAGCGCGACCCCGGAGCCACCCCCTTGGTCCATGGCCGCCAATCTACGCGTCGGGGTTGCTGGCCCTGGGGTGAATGCCTCATGTGCGGACCCGCGAAGGTTCGTACGGTCGAACCGACCACAAACAACAGGAGGCAGACCATGCCGAAGTACGTGATCGAGCGGACCGTTCCCGGTGCCGGGCAGATGAGCACCGAGGAGCTGCGCGGGATCGCCAGCCAGTCCAACAAGGTGCTTCGAGACCTCGGGCCCGACGTGCAATGGGTCCACAGCTACGTGGTGGACGACAAGATCTTCTGCGT
>DATKDW010000077.1 GCA_035512495.1 Acidimicrobiales bacterium | reverse complement strand
TTGTTGCTACCGGACACGTTGGTGGACCTTTCGCTTGGGTCGCTTGGCGGTGTGGGTCACCGGACGGTCGCCGGCGGCGACGGAATCCCTCACCGTCTGGGGGTGCCAGCGGGTGCTGCGCCCCAGGCGCTTCGGTGCGGGGAGCTCGCCGCTCTCGACGTGGTTGTCCACGCTGCGCTCACAGATCTGCAAGTAGGCGGCCACCTGCTTCTTGGTCCAGCTGGTCTCGGTCAGGGCACTCTCGGTTGTGGTCATGGGCCACACGGTGGAGAGCGGCCTCGCCAGCGCATTCGCGGACGCATCGGGGCGTCCTTATCGGACACCAGGACGCAAGTGTAAGCGCCACCTAAGCGCCAATACAACAAAATCCCCTGCTTTTTAGCGGGGGATGTTACAGAAGCCCAAGATCTTCGACATCTTCGAGGGCACCGAGCAGATCCAGCAGCTGGTGATCGCCCGGGCCATCAGCGGCCTGCGCATCGAGTAGGTGCGTTCGGTCACCTGATCTCGTAGAGGGTGCCGTGGCGGTGGAGATCTCTTACCCACCCTCCGAGGCACACTTGTGCCATGCCTGGAGGTGCAGCCCGTCCCCAGCCCAGCGTCGAGCTCGCCCAGCTGCGCGGCGGCCGCACCGACGAGGAGGTTTGTCCGTGACCGCATCGAAGAACCCCCCGACGCGCGGTCGCAAGGGAGCGACCCCGACCAGGGGACCGGGGCGGGCGCGTTCGGTCGCCCTGTGGGTCGGCGGCATCGTGGTCGCGGCCGTCGTCGCGACGGTGCTGGTCGTCGGCGCTGGCGGCGACGGGGACGTACCGACCGCTGCCGACGGCACACCCGGTGTGGCCCACGTCCACGGGCTCGGTGTGGATCCAGCTGACGGGGCGCTCCACGCCGCCACTCACCACGGCCTGTTCCGAATCGAGGACAGCTCTTCGGCCCAGCTGGTCAGTGCACCCCATGACCTCATGGGCTTCACGGTGGTCGGCGCCGCCCACTTCTTGGCCAGCGGTCACCCGAGTCTCAAGTCGGACGATCTCCGCCGCGATGGGCACCCGCCCCTGCTGGGGTTGATCGAGAGCGTCGATGGTGGGGAGACGTGGGAGCCGCTGTCGCTGCTGGGCGAGGCCGACTTCCACTCGCTGTCGGCTGCGCACGGCGCGGTGTACGGGTTCAACTCGGCGACGGGTGTCTTCATGGTCAGCAACGACGGCGAGCAGTGGCACGCCAGGTCGCAACAGAGCATGGTGGACTTCGCCGTGAGCCCAGGTGACCCCGACCGGATCGTGGCCACCACTGCCGCGGGACTGCTCGAGAGCGTCGACGGTGGGCGCAGCTGGACGCCGTTCGCGGCACAGGGGCCGGCGCTGGCGTTCCTCGGTTGGCACGAGGAGCGGGGGCTGTGGGGCCTTGGCGCCGACGGGGAGGTGCACGAGCTTGTGGGTGACGCGTGGCAAGCTCGCCAACGCCTCGGAGGTGGCCCCCAGGCCCTGCTTGTGGCCGACGACGGCGTCTACGCAGCTGTCGATGACGGCGCCACCGCCATCTACGTCTCCGAGGACGGCGTGACCTGGACCCCACTGTTCCGCGACGTCACCGGACGCTGATGGCACCCAGCGAAGGGGGCGCCCGCCGTCAGCGGTGCTCGGGGTTCTCGAACCCGGGCCGGCAGCCGGCGTCCCACTCGCTGCGCTGGTTGCCGTGGGCGGGGATGCCGCCGGCGTCGAGGAGGAGGCGGGCGAGGTGGAGCAGGTTCCAGGCCATGAACGTGGTGTTGCGGTTGGTGAAGTCGTTCTCCGGGCCGCCGGAGCCCTCGTCGAGGTAGGAGGGGCCGGGACCGACCTCACCGAGCCAGGCGGCGTCGGCCTGGGGCGGGATGGTGAAGCCCAGGTGCTGGAGGGAGTAGAGGATGTTCATGGCGCAGTGCTTGGCGCCGTCCTCGTTGCCAGTGACGAGGCAGCCCCCGACCCGCCCGTAGTAGGAGTACTGCCCGGCCTCGTTGAGCTCGGCCGAGTTGCCGTAGAGACGCTCGATGACCCGGTTGCACACCGACGACTTCTCCCCCAGCCAGATTGGGGTCCCGATGACCACGATGTCGGCCGCCATCACCCGCTCGACGAGCTCCGGCCAGGCGTCGGTGGTGAACCCGTGCTCGCGCATGTCGGGGTAGACGCCGGGCGGCAGGTCCCAGTCGACGGCGCGGACCTCTTCCACCGTCACCCCCTCGCCCTCCATGACCTGCCTGGCGATGGCGAAGAGGCCGTCGGTGTGCGAGCGTGCGGGTGAGGGCTTCAACGTGCAGTTGAGGAACAACGCCCGCAGGTCGCTGAAGTCCCACGGGTGCTGGCTGCCGGGTTGGGTGTCGGGGTTGGTCACTGGATCCTCTGCGCGATAGCTGGCTGGTGGGAGCGACGTGAACCGTACCGCCGCGCTGCTTCACTGGGGTCGTGCCCAGGACCCTCGTTGCCGGTGTCGACTGCTCCACCCAGGCCACCAAGGTCACGGTGGTCGATGTGGCGACCGGTGAGCAGGTTGCCCACGGCCGAGCCGGCCACGCCGTCCACCACGAGGCCGGTGCCTCGGAGACCGACCCCGAGGTGTGGTGGGTCGCCCTGCGAGAGGCGCTGGCCGCCACCGGCGTGGCGTCGCAGATCGAGGCGTTGTCAGTTGGCGGCCAGCAGCACGGCCTCATCGCCCTCGGCGCCGACGGGTACCCGCTTCGCCCCGCCGTGCTCTGGAACGACACCCGCTCGGCGTCCGATGCCGCCGGCCTGGTGGCCGACTTGGGCGCCCCCTGGTGGGCCGAGGAGATCGGTAGCGTCCCGGTCGCCGCGTTCACCGTCTCGTCATGGGCCTGGCTGCGGCGGGTGGAGCCCGACGTCGCCGCTGCCACCCGCGCCCTCCGCCTTCCCCACGACTGGCTCACCGGGCGCCTCTGTGGAGGGGCCGTCACCGACCGCGGCGACGCCTCGGGCACCGGCTGGTGGTCGGTGCCCCGGGGGGCGTACCACGACGACGTGTTGACCCATGAGCGGGTGCGGATCGAGCGTGAGTGGCTGCCGGTGGTCCACGGTCCCGCCGAGCGCGCCGGTGCCGTCATCGGTGACGCCGCGACCGCCTCCGGCCTGGCCGCCGGAACGCTCGTCGGCCCCGGCACCGGCGACAACATGGCCGCGGCCCTCGGCCTCGCCCTCGATCCCGGCACGGCAGTGATCTCGCTGGGCACCTCCGGCACCGCCTACGCCGTCACTGACCGACCGGCGGCCGACCCGACGGGGGTCGTCGCCGGCTTCGCCGACGCCACCGGCCGGCACCTGCCCCTTGCCTGCACCCTCAACGCCACTCTCGCCGTGGAGCGGGTGGCGACGTGGCTCGACCTCGACCGCGATGATGCGGCCGGCGACTCGGGCACCGCCGTGGTGGTCCCCTTCCTTGACGGCGAGCGCACGCCCGACCTGCCGGCGGCCACCGGTTCGATCCTCGGGCTCACCCACGCCACCACCCGCCAGCAGGTGCTGCGCGCCGTCTACGAGGGAGCGGTGGTCTCGCTGCTCGACGCGCTGGAGCGCATCGACGGCGCCGGGGACCGGGCCCGACCGATCGTGCTCATCGGCGGTGGCGCCCGCAGCCAGATCTGGCAGGAGGTCGTGGGCCGGCTCTCGGGCCGCCCGGTCGAGGTGCCGGTGGCCGACGAGCTGGTGGCGCTCGGGGCGGCGGTCCAGGCAGCTGCCTGCCTCACCGGCGACGACCTGATGGACGTGGCCCGCCGCTTCGGCGGTCGAGCGGGCCGGGTGCTGGACCCGGTGGCGCGCGATGACGGTGCCCTCGACCGGCACCACCGGGCCCGGGCGACCCTCCACGGCACCTGACCCCGCCACCGGCAGCGCCCGCGGTTCAGCCGTCGGTGAGCCCGGCGCACCGCGGTCGGCTTCAGCTCTCCAGGACGTCCCCCACCGTTGCGGCGAAGGCGACGGGCTGATCGATTGCGATGAGGTGTCCACTCTCGGAGACATCCACCGTCTCGGATTGGGGAAGCAGCCGAGCCACTCGACGCGTGGTGCGATGGAACACGGCTTGCCCGATGTCACCGATGACCACGGTCGTGTGGGAGGTGACACTACGACCTGTCCATCGGGCCGCGCGGTGACACCTGCAGTCAAGTGGGCCCGATCTATCCGGCGGCGAGCGGTTCGATCTGGTCGAGGGCTCCTGCGAGTCGGTCACGCTCGATCTCGAGCTCGTAGCGGCTCTGCAGGTTCAGCCAGAACCGCTCGCTCGTTCCGAAGTACCGGGCAAGACGGAGGGCGGTATCGGCGGTGATGCCGCGCTTGCCGTGCACGATCTCGTTTATCCGCCGCGGTGGTACCCCGACCGCGACGGCGACGCGGTGCTGGGTGACGCCCAGCGGCTCGAGGTACTCGAGCTGCAGGATCTCCCCGGGGTGGATCGGGGCCATGGTTGGTGCGCTGGTCATCTCGTCTCCCCTCAGTGGTAGTCCACGATCTCGACGTCTTCGGGTCCCGCAGTCGTCCATCGGAAGCAGATGCGCCACTGGTCGTTGATGCGGATGCTGTAGGTGTTGGAGCGGTCGCCCTTGAGCTTCTCCAGCGTGTTTCCTGGCGGGACTCGGAGGTCTCCGAGCTGATCGGCAGCGTCCAGGATCAGCAACTTTCGAAGAGCGGCACGCTGGGTCGGTTGATCGAACCGTTTCGATCGTTTGCGCTGCCACACCCGCTCGGTGCCCTTGTCGCGAAAGGACTGCAGCACACGACGCAGCGTAACGCCACACGTTATGAACGGCAAGCGTCATGGTCGACGTTCGACCTCGAACGCCCGCGTCGCGTCCACCGCTTGAGTCCGCCCCCTGCTGATGGAGCGACCTCCGCGCCTCGCCTACGATCGTCGCTCGTGGAGCGAACGATCTACGAGGTGATGGGTGGCGCCGAGGCACTGTTGGCCCTCGCTGAGGCTTGGCACAAACGTTGCTTGGCCGACCCGATCCTGGCCCATCCCTTTGAGGGCGGGGTCCACCCGCAGCACACCGAGCGACTCGCTGCCTACTGGTCGGAGCAACTCGGCGGGCCGGCCACATACACGGAGTCGATCGGCGACTACTCCCAGGTCGTGCGAGTCCACAGCGGCAACGGGCCGCATGAACAGATGGACGGTCGTGCGGTCGCCGCATTTGTGCTCGCCCTCGATGACGCCGGCATCCCGACCGACCCCCGTCTGCGGTTCCAGCTCATCGCCTGGTTCACCTGGGCGACGGCGATGCTGAATCACCGATGGACCACGCCAGACGAGGTGCCGAGCGACCTTCCTCTGCCCGGCTGGGATTGGGAGGGGACCGAAGGCTGGTAGGACCCCTAGCCGGCGGTGATCGTGACCTGCGTGGCCACCACCTCGCGCTGGCGGTGCTCGATCACGTCACCGTCGAGCACGACCCGGGCGCTCGAGCGCAGGTCGGCCGACGAGGCGCCGGCGTGGAGCGAGAGGCCGCCGGGCTCGACCACGAAGCGCATGGCGGCGTCGTAGAACGCCAGCCGGCTGGGGTGCACGGTGAAGGTCACCGTGCGGGCCTCGCCGGCGGGGATCGGCACCCGGGCGAAGCCCAGCAGGAGGCTGTCGGGACGGGCGACCGAGGCCACCTCGTCCCGGCCGTAGAGCTGGACCACCTCGTCGCCGTCGTGGTCACCGGTGTTGGCCACCCGCACCGACACCTCGACGGGCGCGTCGGTCGACGAGGCGGCGACCTCGAGCTCGCCGTACTCGAAGGTCGTGTACGACAGCCCATGCCCGAAGGCGAACAGCGGGGCGGTGGGGCTGTCGGTGTAGTCGCCGAGGAACTGGCTGCGGTCGCCTCCGGCGCGCTGACCGTGGTGCACCGGCAGCTGGCCAACGTTGCGGGGCAGGGTGACCGGCAGGCGACCGGCGGGGTTCACGGCGCCGAAGAGCACGTCGGCCACGGCGGCACCGCCCTCCTCTCCCGGTGGCCAGACCTGCAGGACGGCGCCGGCGTCGTCGACCACCCCGGCGAGGGTGTGGACCCGCCCCGAGAGGACGACGACCACGATGGGCGTGCCGGTGGCGGCCACGGCGCTGACGAGCTCGGCCTGCACACCGGTGAGGTCGAGGGAGGTTGCGTCTCGGAACTCGCCGACGGTGCAGGCGGGGCGCAGTCCGGACCGGCCGGCGACCACCACGACGGCGACCTCGGCCTCCTGGGCCAACGCCACGGCGGCAGGGATGTCGCTGCGGTCGTCGCCGCTGACCTCGCAACCAGGCGCGTGCTCGACTCGACACCCGGGTGGCGCCGCTGCCTGGATGCCGGCGAGGGGTGTGGTGTGCGGCGTGAAGTACGGTCCCGGCGCGAAGGCACCGCCGGCCTCGGGGAGGAAGACGCCGCCCGCGTCCTCGTCGGACTCGTAGACGATCTCGACGTGGGCTGGGTAGTGGTAGTCGCCCTGGAGCAGGCGCTGGTCGTCGGCCCCGGGGCCGATCACCGCCACCGACGACAGGTCCGGGCCGAGGGGCAGCACCCCGTCGTTGGTGAGGAGCACGACCGAGGCGGCCGCCGCTCGCCGCGCCAGCGCCCGCTGGGGCGGCGTCTGGAACACGGCACCGGCCGCGTCGGCGTCGACGTAGGGCCGCTCGAAGAGGCCGAGGCGGACCTTGCCCTCCAGCACCCGCCGCACGGCGGTGTCGACCACCTCCATGGGCACCGCGCCGGCCTCGACCCTTGCCCGCAGCGGGTCGCCGTAGCAGTCGAGCGACGGCAGCTCCACATCGAGGCCGGCGCTGAGGGCGGCGACGGCGGCCTCCCCCTTCCCGGTGGCGGTGCGGTGGTGGTTGCGCAGCAGGACGACCGAGAAGTAGTCGGCCACCACCACCCCCTCGAAGCCCAGCTCGTCGCGCAGCAGCCCGGTGAGGATGGCGTGCGACGACGCGCACGGCAGCCCGTCGACCGAGCTGTACGAGTTCATGACCGCGGCCAGGCCGGCGTCGCGGATGGCGGCGGCGAACGGTTCGGCGTGCACCTCGCGCAGCTCGCGGGGGCCCAGGTGCACCGGTCCGTGGTTGCGCCCGCCGTCGGACACGGCGTAGCCGAGGAAGTGCTTTCCGGTGGCGATCACCCCGCCGGCGAGGTCGTCGGTCTGCATGCCGCGCACGTACGCCGTTCCCATGGCGCCGGCCAGGAAGGGGTCCTCGCCGTAGGTCTCCTCGGCCCGGCCCCAACGCGGCTCGCGCGCCACGTCGAGCACCGGCGCCAACGTGAGGCGCGCACCCACGGCGCGGAGCTGGTCGCGGATGACGCCGGCCACCTCCTCGACGAGGGCGGGGTCCCAGGTGGACGCCAGGCCGATGCCCTGTGGGAAGACGGTGGCGTCGCGGCCGCAGTATCCGCCGGTTGACTCCTCGTGCACGACGACCGGGATGCCCAGCCGGGTGCCCTCGACCGCCACCCGTTGGATGTCGTTCATCAGCGCGGCGCTCTCGGCCGGGCGCAGACCGGTGGAGGCCCCGATGCGCGTCACCTGGCCGATCCCGTGGCGCAGCCGCTCGGCGGTGACGTCGGGGTCGAAGCGGTCTCCCGAGACGAGCTCGGTGACCCAGACGCAGCCGAGCTGCGACAGCTTCTCGTCGAGGGTCATCCGCCCGAGCAGGTCGTCGACGCGCTCGTCGACCGGGAGCGAGGGGTCCTGGTAGGGGTTGCTGCCGGTCACGGTGCTTCAGGCGGGGCGGTGGATGCGCCGGTTGACGAGGTTCTCGAGTCGCTCCTGACGACCCGACACCGGTGCCGGGTCGATGTCGTCACGGCTCACCAGCTCGTGGAGCGAAGCGAGGTCGGCCTTGCCGTCGAGGATCTCCTGGCCGAGGCCGCGCTCCCATCCGGCGTAGCGCTCGTCGACGGCACCGGGGAGGTCGCCGTCCTCGAGGAGGCCGGCGGCCACGAGGAGCGCCCGGGCGAGGGTGTCGATGCCTCCGACGTGAGCGTGGATGAGGTCGGCCCGGTCAACGCTCTGGCGGCGCAGCTTGGTGTCGAAGTTGAAGCCCCCCGTCCCGATGCCGCCTCCCCTGAGGATCTCGTAGAGGGCGAGGCTGAGCTCTTCGACGCTGCCCGGGTACTGGTCGGTGTCCCAGCCGTTCTGCGGGTCGCCGCGGTTGGCGTCGATGCTGCCGAGGACGCCGTGGGCGACCGAGTAGGCGACCTCGTGGTGGAACGAGAGGCCGGCCAGGGTGGCGTGGTTGACCTCGAGGTTCAGCTTGACCTCGCCGACGAGATCGTGGCGCTCGAGGAAGGCGTGCACGGTGGCGGCATCGCGGTCGTACTGGTGCTTGGTGGGCTCGGCCGGCTTGGGCTCGACGAGGATGAGCCCCTCGAAGCCGATGCGGTGCTTGTGGTCGACGACCAGGTGCAGGAAGCGAGCCAGCTGGGCGTCCTCGCGGCGGAGGTCGGTGTTGAGCAGCGTCTCGTAGCCCTCCCGCCCTCCCCACAGCACGTAGTTGGCCCCGCCGAGGCGATGGGTGGCCTCGAGGCAGTGCTTCACCTGGGCGGCGGCGTGGGCGAAGACCTCGGGGTCGGGGTTGGTGGCCGCGCCGGCGGCGTAGCGGGGGTGGGTGAAGAGGTTGGCCGTGCCCCAGAGGACGCCGACGCCCGTGCGCTCCATGTGGCCGGCGGCCTCGTCGACCATGGCGTCGAGGTTGGCGCACGACTCCCGGAACGTGGCACCGGCGGGGGCGATGTCGCGGTCGTGGAAGCAGAAGAACGGCACGCCGATCTTCTCGAACGCCTCGAATGCGGCGGCCATCTTGGACCGGGCGTGGTCCATGAGGTCGCCGGAGGTGGCGAGCCAGGGTCGGTCGAGGGTCCCGTCGCCGAAGATGTCGTTGCCAGCCCAGGCGAAGGAGTGCCAGTAGCAGACCGCCGGGCGGAGGTGCTCGGCCATCGTCCGCCCCGCCACCACCGCGCCGGCGTCGTACCAGCGGTAGGCGAGCTCGTCGTCGGTGTCGGGGCCGAGGTAGGGCACCGGCTCGACATCGGGGAAGAAGGGCGCAGGCATGGAGAGATCCTGCCTCATCGCCGGCCGGTGATGCCCAGTACGGTCCGGGGGGTGACCGAGCGTCCCCGCAACGTCGTCGTCGTCCTGCTCGACAGCCTCAACCGCCACCTCCTCGGCTGCTACGGGGGCGACGAGTTCGAGACCCCGCACCTCGACCGCTTTGCCGCCTCGTCGCTGCGGTTCACCAACCACCACGTCGGCTCACTGCCGTGCATGCCGGCTCGCCACGACATCCTCTGCGGCGCCCTCGACTTCCTCTGGAAGCCGTGGGGATCGATCGAGGTCTGGGAGGAGGCCGTCACCGTCCCCCTCCGGCGCGCTGGGGTCGTGACCAAGCTGGTGACCGACCACCCCCACCTCTTCGAGGCGGGCGGGGAGAACTACCACGTCGACTTCACCGCCTGGGACTACGAGCGCGGCCACGAGGGCGACGCCTGGCGGACGAGGCCCGACCCGTCGTGGGTCGGCGCCCCGTCGTTCGGTCGCGGCCACTCGCCCTACGACGACAGTCGGGGGTGGTTCCGGGGAGAGGACGACTTCCCCGGCCCGCGCACCATGGCGGCGGCCGCCCGCTGGCTCGACGAGGAGGCGAGCGCGGAGGGCCGCTGGCTGCTGTTCATCGACGAGTTCGACCCCCACGAGCCCTTCGACACGCCCGAGCCCTACGCCTCGATGTACGACCCGTCGTGGGAAGGCCCGAAGCTGATCTGGCCGCCCTACGCCACCCGGGTCCTCGAGAAGGGGGTGCTCACCGCGGAGGAGGCGCGCCAGGTCCGCGCTCAGTACGGCGGCAAGCTCACCATGATCGACGCCTGGTTCGGCCGGCTCCTCGACGCCCTCGACCGCAACGGCTTCGCCGACGACACCGCCGTGGTCGTCTGCACCGACCACGGCCACTACCTCGGCGAGCACGACCTCTTCGGCAAGCCGGGCGCGCCGGTGTACGAGGCGCTCGGCCACATCCCTCTGCTCGTGCGCTGGCCGGGGACGCCGGCCGGCACCCGCGACGCCCTGACCACCAGCGTCGACCTCCACGCCACCCTCTGCGACGTCTTCGAGGTGTCGTCCAGCCACCGGACCCACGGCTCGTCGCTGGTCCCACTGATCACCGGGGCTGCCGACCACATCCGCGAGTGGGCGCTGTTCGGGGTGTGGGGCCGTGAGGTGCACGTGACCGACGGGCGGCTGAAGTACGCCCGCGTCCCATCGGGCGACAACGCGCCGATCTCGATGTGGTCCAACCGCTGGTCCACGATGCCGGTCCACCAGCTTCCCGACCTCCGGCTGCCGGCACCGGACGACCGGGCGTGGCTCGACCGGATGCCGGGGTCGTCGGTCCCGGTGATCCGGCAGCCCTTCGCGCCCGGCGACATGCTCCCGTACTGGGCCTTCACGTCGTTTGGCGGCAACCTCCTGTTCGACCTCGCCGATGACCCGGCCGAGGCCGAGGACCGCTCGGGGTCGAGCGAGGAGCGCCAGGCCGCCGAGCTGCTCCGCGAGGCGCTGCGCAGCGTCGAGGCACCCGACGACCAGCTGGTCCGCCTCGGGCTCTCGTAGCCCCCACCCGGCTCGCCGGCCATACTGCACCGCCACCACGCCGTCCCCGAGGAGCCCCCATGTCGACCAACCTGGTCCCGATCCCTTCGACGATCGACGAGGTCACCCCAGCGTGGCTGGCGTCGGCGACCGGCCTGCCGATCGAGACTGCTGAGATCACCCAGATCGGCGTGGGCATCGGGGTCAGCAGCGCCCTCTTCCGGGCCCGGCTCACCGGCGGCACCGGTTGCCCCGAGTCGGTGATCATCAAGATGCCGGCGCTCGACGAGGCGGCGGTGTTCACCTCGACGGTGCTGCGCATGTACATCCGGGAGGTCCGGTTCTTCGAGCAGCTGGCGGCGGAGTCGCCGGTGCGGGTGCCGAAGGGCTACCACGGCGCCGTCGACGAGGAGACGAGCAGCTTCGTGGTGGTGATGGAGGACATGGGCACCATGCGCATGGTCGACCAGCTCGACGGCATGGAGCTCGCCGACGCCGAGCGCGCCGTCGACGAGCTGGCTGCCTGGCACGCCACCTGGTGGGGCAAGCCCTCCGAGGGCCTCGCCGCCGCCGGCACCACCGTGAGCCTCGGTGACCCGGTGTACCCGGCGGTGCTGCCTTTCGTCTTTGCCGAGGGCTGGGAGAAGGTCACCACCGGCATGGACGTCCACGACGCCATCCTCGACGTCGGCCCCCGCTTCGCCGACGCCATCCCCGGCCTCCTCGCCCACCTGAGCCAGGGGCCAAACACCGTGACCCACGGCGACTTCCGGGCCGACAACATCCTCTTTGGTCCCGACGGCTCGATCGTGCTGCTCGACTTCCAGCTCATCGGCACCGGCAGCGGCGCCTACGACCTGGCGTACTTCATCACCCAGAGCCTGCGCTCGGAGGATGCCTCGGCCCACGAGCGCGACCTGTTCGACCGCTGGATCGCCGGGCTGCGCGCCGGTGGCGTGGCCGATGAGGACCTGGGGCGGATGTGGGAGGACTACCGCGTCGCTGCCCTCTTCTGCCTCGTCTACCCCATCGTGGCCAGCCGCGGCATGGACCTCGACGACCCCCGCCAGCGGAACCTCCTCGACTGCATGAACGAGCGCTTCGTCCGGGCGGTGACCGAGCTCGACCTGGCGTCGCTCCTGTAGGGGCTACACCGGCGCCGAGATGCCGACCCGGTCGAGGGTGGGACCCATGAGGTCGGCGAAGTTGTCCCGGTAGAAGGCGTCGCGCTCGGCGTCGCTTCGCCCCTCGAGGCTGGCGGTGAAGCGCTTCATGGGGTTCCGTCCACCCTCGACGTGGGGGTAGTCGGAGGAGAACATCGCCACCTCTGGGCCGGTGTGCTCGACGATCCAGCCGGCATCCTCGTGGGGGTAGGGCGTCACCCGGATCTGGCGGCGGACGATCTCGCTCGGGCGCGCGCTCAGGCGCTGCAACCGCTCCTCGTTGCGACGGAAGGCCTCGGCGGCGGAGTCCATGGACCGCATCCACCCGGGTACCCAGCTGGCGCCGAGCTCGATGACACCGATGCGCAGTCCCGGGAACCGGTCGAGGACCCCGTCGACGATGAGGACCGACAGCGTCTGCATCGGGGAGTAGGGGATGGCCATGTACGAGACCGAGGTGAAGTTGGCGTCACCGCCGTGGAAGTCGGGGACCGGGGGCAGCCCGTTCTCCTTGTACACGGGGTCCATCGGCTTCTCCCCGCCAACGTGGAGCACGATCGGCACCCCGGCCTCCTCGGCCTGGGCCCACACGCGGTCGAAGCCGACGTGGCTGGGGGAGTGCCGGCGAGGCGGTGCCGAGGCGATCATCAGCGCTGCCGCGCCCATCTCGATGGCTTCGGCCGCGCAGCGGGCGGCACCGTCGATGTCGGTGAACGGGACGTACGCCACCGGCAGGAGGCGCCGGTCGGCGCTGCAGAAGTCGACCATCCCCCGGTTGTGGGCGGTGGCCAGGCCGTAGGCCAGCTCGCCGTCGTCGCCGTGGTCGAGGCGGTTGAGCGCCCCGAGGTAGGTGGTGGTGAACACCAGCTGGCTGGCGAATCCGAGGTGGTCGAGGGCGGCGGGCCGGTCGGCGTTGCGCACCGCGCCCAGCGCCACGAAGTTCTTGCGCAGGAGCACCTCCTCGGCGTCGTGCGCCCGGAACTCGGGGTCGTCCTGCTTGGCCAGGGCGGCGTCGAAGAGCTCCGACTGGTCGCCGACGATCGGGCCGAGGGCCTCGGTCAGGCGGGCCCGCAGGCCCGGGTCGGCGTAGTGCTCGGCGTAACCGGGCGGCTCGAAGATGTGCGAGTCGGCATCGTGGACGACTCGTCCCTCCACGTACGGCATGGTTCCCCTCCTCGCCGGGCGAGCCGGCCTCACCGCTGCAGTGCACCGAACCTAGCGACCGCGGTGGCCGCTGTGCCGGCCGCCTCCGCTCAGTTGCCGAAGTCCCAGCTCTCGCCGCGCTCGTAGCGGCCGATCACGTTCTTGGCGATGAGGATCTTGTGGACCTCGTCGGGCCCGTCGGCCAGGCGCAGGGTGCGCGCGCCCTGGTACATCCCGGCCAACGGCAGGTCGTTGGACACCCCGGCGGCACCCCAGACCTGGATGGCCCGGTCGACCACGCGGGTGTAGGCCTCGGGCACGAAGACCTTGATGGCGGAGATGTCGGTCCGTGCCTCCTTCATGCCCGCGTCGACCTTCTCGGCGGCGTGGATGGTCATGAGCCGCGCCGCCTGGATGTCGATGTAGCTGTCGGCGATGAAGCCCTGGATGAACTGCTTGTCCTTCTGCAGGCCGCCGTGGACCTCGCGGGTGAGGGTGCGCTCGACCATGAGGTCGAACGCCCGCCACATCTGGCCGATCGAGTTCATGCAGTGGAAGACGCGGCCGGCGCCGAGACGCTCCTGGGCCGCCTCATGGCCCTGGCCGACGGCGCCGAGGATGTTCTCGGCCGGCACCCGCACGTCGTGGTAGCGCACCTCGCAGTGGTCGGAGGTGGGCCGGCCCCAGATGCCGATGCCGCGCACGATCTCCACGCCGGGGTTGGAGGTGGGGACGATGATCTGGGCCATCTGTCCGGGCTTGGTGGCGGCGTCGGGCGAGTCGTCGTGGACCCGAACCATCACGATGAAGAAGTCGGCGGCGATGCCGTTGGAGGTGAACCACTTGTGGCCGTTGATCACCCAGTCGTCGCCGTCGCGCACGGCGGAGGTGGTGATCGAGCGGGGGTCGGAGCCGGCGTTGTGCGGCTCGGTCATCGAGAACCCGGACTCCATCTCGCCCTCGATGAGCGGTAAGAGCCACTTGCGCTTCTGGTCCTCGGTGCCGTACTTGACGAGGATCTTCTGGTTGCCGGAGTTGGGGGCGACCACACCGAAGAGCGACGCCGCGCCGATGGCGTAGGCGAGCACCTCGTTCATGTAGGCGTGGGCCAGGAAGTCGAGGCCCATGCCCCCGTACTCCTGGGGCAGGTGCGGGGCCCACAGGCCGTCCTTGCGGACCTCGGACTTGATCTCCTCGCGGAGCTTGCGCGCTTCGGCCCTGGTCGCGTCGTCGACGTCCTCGGTCCGGCGGGAGGCCCACAGCGTCGACTCGTTGGGCACGATCCACTCGTTGACGATCTTTGCCGTACGGCCGCGGATGTCGTTGATCCGCTCGTCGAGGGTGGGGATGGGCTTGACGTTCATCGTCATGGGTGTCCTCCGGCTGGTGGGCGTCGAGGCCGCGCCCAGCCACGGTACCGGCGAGGTCGCTTCCGGCGCTCAGGCCGAGCGTCGGTGGAGCGTGCCCCGAAGGCGCTGTACGGGCTTCGAGTAGCGGACGATGCACGTGAGGGCGTGCACGCCGTCGCGCCAGCCGATCTTCTTGCCCTCCTCGTAGGTGCGCCCGCTGTAGGAGATGCCGACCTCATAGATCCGCCAGCCGGCGCCGGCGACCTTGGCGGCGAGCTCCGGCTCGATCCCGAAGCGCTCCTCCTCGAGGGTGATCCCCTCGAGCACCTCTCGCCGGAAGGCCTTGTAGCAGGTCTCCATGTCGGAGAGATTCAGGTTGGTGAAGGCGTTGGAGAGGAGGGTGAGTGCCCGGTTGCCCACGTAGTGCCAGAAGTAGAGGACCCGGTGGGGCCGGTCGGACACGAACCGCGAGCCGAACACCACGTCGGCGCTGCCGTCGACGAGCGGGCCGAGCAGCTGGTCGTAGTCGGCGGGGTCGTACTCGAGGTCGGCGTCCTGCACGATGACGAAGGGCGAGGTCGTCTCGGCGAAGCCCCGGCGCAGGGCCGCTCCCTTGCCGCGGTTGACGGGCTGGCGGAGGACCCGCAGCCTCTCGTCGTCGACCGCCTCGATCCGGGCGAGGGTGGCGTCGGTCGAGCCGTCGTCGATGACCACCACCTCGCGGGTCCAGGGGGAGGCCAGCACCCGCTTGAGGCACGCGGCCACGGTGGCCTCCTCGTTGAAGCACGGCACCACGACCGACAGGACGGGGGAGGGGTCCTCGGGCACGGCCCGGACGCTAGAGCACCGCCCTGTCCCCATCGCCCAGACCCGTCTGCGCCTCCCCGTCCGCGCCGGTGTCACAGCTGGGGCCTACCGTACGGGCATGGTCGTGGAGGCACCCGAGCACCTGTCGCCGTCGAGCATCGGCTCGTTCCGCACGTGCCCCCTCGCCTGGCGGCTCGACTACCTCGAGCGCCTCGAGCGGGTCGGCAGCCTCGACGCGTCCATCGGCACCTTCGTCCACGCCGTGGCCGAGCGCCTCTGCAACCTCCCGGCCGAGGAGCGCACCCTCGACGCCGCCCGGGCCGCCGCCACCGCGGCCTGGTCGCTCCACGTCGACGACGACGAGTGGCGGGCCCTGGCCGTCGACACCGCGGAGATCCCCGGCGTGAAGCGCCGGGCCTGGAAGGCGGTGCAGCGCTGGTTCGCCCTGGAGGACCCGCGTGAGATCGACGTCACCGGCACCGAGCTGTGGGTGCGCGGCGAGGTCGAGGGGGTGGCGCTGCGGGGCATCGTCGACCGCCTCGACGCCACCGCCGACGGCGGCCTGACCGTCACCGACTACAAGACTGGTCAGAAGCCGGGCGTCGCCTACCAGGACGACCGCCTCCTCGGGGTGTGGATCTACGCCATCCTGCTGGGCCAGGAGCCCCCGGTCGAGGGTCGACGGGTCACCGCCGTGCGCCACCTCTACCTCGGACAGCGGGCCGGCGAGGTCGTCCGATCCGTCACCCCCGAGGCGCTGGCGTCGGCCACCGAGGTCGTCGTCGCCACCGCCCGGTCGATCTCCGGCTGCTGCGAGACCGGCGAGTTCGAGGCCACCCCCAGCGTGTTGTGCGACTGGTGCTCGTTCAAGCCGTCGTGCCCCGCCCACGGCGGCGACCTCGACGCCCTCCTCGCCACCGCCCCCCGCCGCCCACCCAAGCCCGAGACCACCACACTGGCCGTCTAGGACACTCGGGTCACTCGAGGCGGCGGACGCCTCGCAGGCCGGCCCAGGCCAGGTCGGCGATCTGGCGGGCCAGGCGGCCCGGGTCGAGCTCGACGCCGTCGGCGATGCGGTGGCGGCTGGTGACCTCGGCGAGGCCCACCACGCCGTAGGCGAGGGTGCGCCGGTGCTCGTGGTCGAGGTCGGCCTCGATCAGCCCAGCGACGGCCTCGGCGATGGCCGACTCCACCCGCCGCACGGTGCCGGCGAACTCGACGTCGAAGCGGTTGTCGCTGCCGAACAGCAGCGAGAAGGCGCTCCGGTGCTCGACCACGAACCGGAAGTACGCCGCGAATCCGGCCTCGACCTGGCCGCGCGGGCTCTCGGCGGCGGCGGTGGCGAGGAGGATCTGCTCCTGGAGCTGGCCGCCCACGTCGTCGAGCAGCTTGAGGTAGAGGTCGCGCTTCGAGCCGAAGTGCTGGTAGAGCACCGGTTTGGTCACGCCGGCGGCCTCGGCCACGTCGTTCATCGACGTGGAGTGGAACCCCCGCTCGGCGAACACCTCGAGGGCGTGGTCGAGGAGCTGGCGGCGCCGGGCGGCAGCGGGGAGGCGGAGGCTCATGAGTTACCGAAGAGTAACAAGGCCGGTCGTGCAGGAACGGCGCCGTGCCGCGGCGAAAGGTTCACTCGTGGCGAGCACACGACGGCCCGGTCCGGCCAAGCAGAGGACCCGACCCCCCGAGCCCCTCCGGCCGCTGCCGGCGGAGCACGCTGGGGTGACGTTGCTGGCACTGAAGGTGCACCGCCGTCGCTATCGGTCGGGCCTGCCCCGCGCCGGAGGCACCGACCCCGACTGGTAGAGAAAGGCCTCGGCCGAAGGCCGAGTCCCCTCAGATCCCCACAGCACGACCAGGCGACGCCGGATCTCGTGATCGGGTGGCACCGACGGAAGGGACCCGCCCGGAGCCTGCGGAGGGTGGGAGGGTTCCGTCGGTGACGGGCCCCGATCACCTCTAGTAGGCGATCACCTGGCGGGCGATCTCACCCTTGCCCATGGTCTCGAAGGCGTCGTTGACGTCCTCGAGCGAGATGGTCGAGGAGATGAGCTCGTCGAGCATGAGCTGACCCGATCGGTAGAGCTCGACCATGCGGGTGACATCGGTGTGGGTGTTGGACGACCCGTACCAGCAGCCCTTGATCGTCTTCGACTGGAGCACGAAGCCGAGGAAGGCGGGGATGGTGACCATGGCGTCCATCTTGGGGACGCCCACCAGCACGGCCTCGCCACCACGGCGGGTCATGGCGATGACCTGGTCGATGGTCTGCTGCAGGCCGATGACCTCGAAGGCCACGTCGGCGCCGCGCTCGCCGGTCATGCCCATGACCTTGCTCACGGGGTCGCCCTCGCTGGCGTTGACGGTCTGGGTGGCACCGAACTTCTTGGCCATCTCCAGCTTGGTGTCGTTCATGTCGACGGCGATGATCTCCTTGGCACCGGCGATGCGGGCACCCTGGATCACGTTGAGGCCCACACCACCGCAGCCGACGACGGCGACGGTGTCGCCTTCCTTGATGTCGGCGGTGTTGAGGGCGGCGCCCACGCCGGTGAGCACGCCGCAGCCGATGAGGGCGGCGATGGTCATCGGGATGTCGTCGTCGATCTTCACCGCACCGATGGCGGGGATGATGGAGTACTCCGAGAAGGTGCCAGCCGCCGCCATCTGGTGCAGCGGGGCGCCCTGGGAGGTGAAGCGGGGCGTGCCGTCGAGCAGGCCGCCGGAGGCCAGGGCGGCGCCGGCGTTCTCGCACAGGTAGCCCTCGTCGCGCTGGCAGAAGAAGCACTCACCGCACTGGGGGATCCACGACACCACCACGTGGTCGCCGGGCTTCACGCTGGTGACGCCCTCGCCGACCTCCTCCACCACGCCGGCGCCCTCGTGGCCGAGGACGATGGGGCAGTTGGGGAACATGGTGCCGTTCTGCATGGAGAGGTCGGAGTGGCAGACGCCGGCGGCGCCCATCTTGATCTTGACCTCACCGGCGTGCGGCGCCTCGATCTCGATGTCGTCCCGGATCTCGAGCGGCTGCCCGACCCCTGCCAGCACTGCGGCCTTGACCATTGGTGTTCCCCTTCGATGATGGTGGTGTCAGCCGCATCGTGGCACACCGCCGGGGACCAGGCGAGACCTGGGAATCGCTCCTAGAGGCCTCGCTCGCGGTCGTCGCGCTCGGCGGCCTTGACCGCGTAGCCGAGGATGATCGCCGGGGCGAGGATCACGCCGCCGAGCACGAGCGCAGCGATGACGGCGTTGGCCAGCAGGTCGGTGAACCGGGTGGCGAGGCCGGCGAAGAAGCCGACGATGGCCAGCACCCACAGCGCATAGCCCACCCGCTTGGCCGTCGCCGTGTGGCGGGCGACCCGGGCGCGCTGGTGGCGGACGGGGTCGGCGGCCATGAGAGGTTCCTACCAGACCGGTGGCCACCGGCGGGGGTCGACACCAAGGGAACGGGGCAGGCAGTCGGGGGCGGGCAGGCGGTCGGCATCGCACCCCTAGTCTCACGAGGGTGAAGCGGACGTTCGTGGCCTGTCGGCGCACCGTGGTCGTCGACGGGACGCCCCTCATGGGGATCGTCAACGCCAGCCCGGAGTCGTTCTCCGGTGACGGGAGCTCGGAGCTGCAGGTGCAGGTGGACCTCGCCCTCCGGCAGGTCGCCGCCGGCGCCCTCGTCGTCGACATCGGGGGCCAGTCGGCCAACACCAGGACGCCGACGCTGGCCGTCGAGGACGAGGTCGCCCGCGTGGTCCCGTTGATCGAGGCAGTGCGCGCGGCCAGCGACGCGGTGATCTCCGTCGACACCTACAAGCCCGCAGTGGCCGACGCGTGCCTGGCGGCCGGCGCCGACGTCATCAACGACGTCAGCGGCCTGCACCACCCCGAGCTCGCCGACGTGGTCGCCTCGTGGGGCGCCGGCTACGTCCTGATGCACACCGTCGGGCCACCGAAGTCGAAGATCCTCGATCCTCACCGGTACGACGACGTCGTCAGCGCTGTCCTCTCGTTCGTCGACGCCAAGCTCTCGCAGCTGGCCACGGCGGGCGTGGACCCGGACCAGGTCATCGTCGATCCGGGTCTGGACTTCGGGAAGACCCCTCGTCAGTCGCTGGAGCTGGTCCACCGCGCCGGGGCGCTCCACGCCGCGATCGAGGGGCCCCTGCTCTTCGCCATCTCCCGCAAGGACTTCATCGGCGCCATCGCCATGACCGGCCCCCTCGACCGGGCGCCGGGCACGCTGGCCGTCGCCGGGGCGCTGGCCGCCGCCGCGCCGTCGTCGCTGCTGCGGGTCCACGACGTGGCCGGCACCGCCCAGTACCTCGCGGTCCGGGCCGCCATCGACGCGCCCGAGGTGCTCGATCCCGGCGCGGTGCTGCCCGATCACCTGCGACGGGTGTGACCGGCTCGACGGTGGGTTGCTACCTCGGGGGGCGGAGCCGGCGGTTGGTGGCGTCGAGCACGGCGCGGGCCACCGCCTCGTGCTCGCCCATGCTGCGCACCGGCGCCGAGCCGGTGAGGAGCTCCTCGTAGGGCGGCACCATCAGGACCAGCACGGCCATGGCCACCGGCCGGTCGCCGAAGGAGGTGACGGTGGCGGTCTCGACCGTCACCTGGGCGGCCGTGCCGTCGAGCTGGCGGAGGGCGTCGAGGGTTGCCTCGGCGACGAGGCGGAGGGTTGCGCTGGCGGCGGCTGACCCCTCGACGGTGCCGGTGGCCTCGACCTCGCCGGCGCGCAGGGCGACCTCGGCGCTGCAGCGGGGGCCGCGCCGCAGCAGGTGGACGCTCTCGACGACGGGGCGCTCACCGGTGTTCGTCCCGGCAGGCGGCGAGGTGGGTGCCGCCTCGGCCCGGCCGTTGGAGGAGGCTGCGCCCTCGGGGTCGGCGGCTGGTGGGACCGGGGCGGGTCCTGGCGCTGCGGAGACTGCCACGGCCTCGGGTGCCTGGGCCGCGGACGCGGGCGCCGCTGGTGCGCCAGGCGACGCGGGGGGCTCGACCACCGGGTCCTCGAGCTGGACGACGCTCACGATGCGGTGATCGATCTCGAGGCCCACGCTGGCCATGGCGACCGACTGGATGTCGCGTACCACCTGCTTGGCGTGCTTGCCCGGTACGGCGAGGATGTGGACCTCCACCGGTTCGGTGTCGGGGCCCACGACGATGCGGGCCGCCCGCACGTCGGGGATGCGGCACAGCTCGCGCTCGACGGAGCGCAGGTCGAGGTCGTTCACCGGGTCGAGCGTACCGACCGGCCCGCCGGGGATCGGGGACCGTCGGGCACCTGGGAGGCGCTCAGAGCGCGCTCTTCCGGCGGGTGAAGGGGAGGATGTCGCCCCCACCGGCCACGAGGCTCTCGAGGTCGAGGCCGCTGGCAGCTTGGCGGAAGCGGTCGCCGGCGGCGATGGCGTCGGTGACGGTCGCCGGTCGGTCGGCGATGAGCCGGAACAGCGCGGCGGTCGCCCGTCGGGTGGCGCCATCACGGGCCACGCCGGTCAGCAGGGACAGCCCCCGGTCGGCGAGGTCAGGGTCGTCGCCGACCACCATGTCGAAGGCCACCGCCACCCGGACGACGGCGGCCTCCAGCGACGGGGCCGGACCCTCGAGGGACCCGGCCTTGGCCGACTCGACCAGGTCGGCGACCTCGCTGGTGAAGCCCACGTCGCGCAGGATGCTGGCGCCCTGGACGGCCACGGTGGTGTGGTCGTCGGCGGCGTCGGTCGCCGGGACGGCCTCGCCGGTACTGTCGTCGAGCGGCACGGCTCCCAGCCGGTGGAGCCGGCTGGCGGTCACGATCCGCTGCCTCGTCGCCCGGTCGAACCCGAGCTCACCGGCCACGACGTCGGCGTAGCAGGCGGTTCGCTCGCTGTGGCCGAGGGGGGAGAGCCCGGCCAGCTCCGGTACCAGACCGAGCGCCTGCACGGTCTGGCCCAGGGTGTCGGTGGCGCTGGCATAGCGCAGGAAGGAGAAGCGAGCGATGAGCAGCGGCAGGCCGGCGACCGCGGCCATGGCCACGCCCACCTGGTCGGTTGCCACGGCGATGAGGGCGGCGGCACAGGCCAACGTGAGGTGGACCGGGGCCGCCGACTTGAGCTCGAGGTGCTCGCCGTCGACCAGGACCCAACGGGTGACGAGGGCGTCGACGGCCACGAGACCGAGGATGCCGGCCCCGGCCCGGGCGAGCACGGTGGCCTCGGGCACCACCAGGTCGAACGCGAACACGGCGGCGCCGGCGGCGAGCAGCGCGAGTGCCAGCCGCGACCCCACCCGGCCCACCTCGGCGAGGTCGTGGCGGTTGGCGGTCACGGCGAGGGCGATCGTGAGGGCGGCCACGGCCACGATCCCTTGCTCCTGCAAGGTGAGCGGCGTGGTGGGTACGGCCATGGCGAGGGCGAATCCAATCGGGACGCTGCCCCCCCAGGGCACGGGGACGGTCACCAGCAGGCCGACCCCGAGGGCCACGGCGACGCCCACGAGCACCCGCGCTCGGTCGGGTCCCGTCGCAGCGATGGCGGCGCCGACGGTGACGCCGACGGCGGCGACGAGCACGGGGCTCAACCGGCGGCCGCTGTCGGGGGCGCTCACGAGCTCGAACCCGCGGCGGTCGCTTCGTCGGAGAGGTCACCCAGGCCGGCCGAGCCGACCCCGACGTCGGGCGGGGCGACGGCGAAGGCGTGGGCATCGACCTCGAAGCCGCGGCCGTAGCGCTCGCCCCGCTGCTCGATCACCGCGATGAGTGCTTCGGTGCAGGTGGGGTTGAACTGGGTGCCTGCGTTCTTGCGCAGCTCTTCGAAGGCGATGTCCTGGTCGAGCGCCTGACGGTACGAACGGGTGGAGGTCATGGCGTCGAAGGCGTCGGCCACGGCGACGATGTGGCCCTCGAGCACCAGCTCGGCGGCCATGCCGGCGGTGTCGTGCTCGAAGCGTCCGGCGCGGTCCGAGGCCACCACCGCCATGTCGCGCATGAAGTTCACTCGGCCGAGGATGCCGATGCCGGCGTCGTTGTGACGGCGGACGATCTCCCACTCGTCGGCGGTGAGGCGGCCGGGCTTGTTGAGCAGCCGACTCGGGACCGCCAGCTTGCCGACGTCGTGCATCAGCGCCGACTGGCGGAGGTGGGCGATGCGGTCGGGCGAGAGTCCCATCTCCTCGGCGATGTAGCACGAGTACTTCGCGACCCTCTCGGTGTGGCCCGCGGTGTAGGGGTCCTTGGCCTCGATGAGGCGGATGAAGAGGCGGATCGAGGCGTCGTGGGCGTCCCTGGTCCGCTCGAAGGACCGGAAGGTCCACCGGCCGATCACGACCGGGATGGCGAGGAGGAGGACGGCCACCGCGCCGAGCTCGGCGCCGATCTGGCCGATCAGGACACCGAGGAGGCCGAAGGCCAGGTAGTTGGGGACCGCTGGGCGCATGTCCGCCCAGAGCACCGCCGCCGAGGGGCCCGTGCTGAGCGAGCGGAGCCCGATGAGGAGCCCGATGTTGAGCGAGCCGTAGACGGCCACGGCGACCACGGCCGCGACGAAGGCCCAGCCGCCCAGCGAGAGGACGGTGACGTAGGCCAGCGCGCCGCCGGCGGCGGCCAGGAGGATCTGCCCGCTGTTCATGACGATGGCCCGCAGGTTGCGGGACCGCAGGTCGTCGAGGGCGAGGCCGCTGCTGCAACCGATGACGGCTGCGCCGGCGACCGCACCGCTCGGTCCGTCTGCGGCGAGGACCGCGATCGAGGCCATGATGATCATGAAGCCCGGGCTGACGCTCATGGCCACGCCCATGAGCACCGAGGTGCTCTCGGCCATGATGAGGAAGGCGACGAACGCGGCCACGATCGGCCAGTCGACCCCGCCGTCGAGCCGCAGGGCCCCCACCAGGGCGGAGGCGGCCGCGAGCACGACGGCCCCTTGCAGCAGCGCGCTCCGGTGTTTCATGGGCAGTTCCTGACGCCTGGGGCGGGTCCCCGGCAACGTGGATCGGGTCGGGAAAGAGGCGGCGAAAGCGCGTCAGCTGAGCGTTGGATTACTTCCAGCGGAAGTTGGCGCCGCTCGAGAGCAGCAGGGTCGCCAGGCCGGCCAGCATGGCCACGGCACGGACGCGTGCGTTCTTCATGTCACATCACCTCCCTTGCGAATGGTTTCCCGCGTCCGCTAGTGGCGGGTGACGCTTCGCTCCGCTGGTGATGGGATGGCGCGCTTTCGCCGTCTCCTTCTCGACTCGATTGTCAACGTGCGTGCTTTCAGTCCCTTCAGCCCGAATGAGACCTTGTTGAGGGAGCTCTCCGGGGATTTCGGGACCGCTGCCAACGGTCTGCCCACCACTTGGTGTTGCCACTGTTGGCAGTGGGAGAGAAGGTAACCCCTGTGGTTCCTGGTGACAAGGTCGAACAGCCCAGCGGGCCGCGCCGGGCGGTCAGAAGCCGGGGTCAAGAGCCGGGGGCGACGGGCATGCCGTCGTCGGCGCCCCCGTGTCCATCCCCGGTCGGGGTCGCGGGGGCGGGGCCGCGGTCGGGCAGGACCACGACGGGCCCCGCCGGACGCCCCGGGCCGGGTCGCTGGCGGAGGACGGGAGCGTCCCGCCGGGGCCGCAGGAGGCGGAAGACCACGTTGGTCACCCCGACGGCCAGCACCAGGTCGCCGAACGAGAGGACCTCGCCGAGGGGGGGCACCGGGATGATGTCGCCGAGGGCCGTCAGGCGGTCGTCCGGGCCCTCGAGGTGGCGCTTGGCGCCGAAGTCGATGGCCGCCAGCTCGGCAGGCTCGACGTCCCGGATCGCCCGGATGGCATCGCCCCGCACGGGCATCCCCCCATTGACGCCGATCACGAGGGCGTTGAGGGCCAGGCCGACAAGCACCACCGGCATCCCGACGAGACGGAGGTTGACCACCGCAAAGGCGCCAAGGGCGAGGTACGACGCGGCGACGACGGCCATGGCGAGCGCGTCGGTGAGGTCGAGCACCTCGGCGCCCAGCTGGAGGGCGGCCCCGGCGACGAGGGCCGGGAGCCAGCGGAGACGCTGGTCGGCCACGTTCGCGGGCCGCCCGCCCATGGCGAGCGCGAGGGCCAAGCCCACCACCACGGCGATGCTCGTGAAGCCCATCGGGCGCCGAGGGTAGCGTCCGACCCATGGCGTACCAGGGACTGTCGCTCGTGGTGGCCGACCACGTGGGGCGTATCACCATCGAGCGGGAGGAGCGCCGCAACGCGCTCTCGTGGGCGCTCGTCGCCGAGCTCCGCCAGGCCCTCGCCGAGGTCCGGGCCGACCCGGAGGTGCGGGTGGTGGTGCTCACCGGGGCCGGCGATCGGGCGTTCTGCGCCGGCGCCGACCTTGCGGGCATGGGCGAGGGGGCGGGCGTGGTGGAGCAGCACGAGGCGCGTGGCGAGCTGGCCCGGCTCTTCGAGGACCTCTGGTCGCTCGGCAAGCCGACCATCGCCCGGGTGCGGGGCTACGCCCTCGCCGGGGGCTTCGGGTTGGCGCTCGCCTGCGACCTGGTGGTGGCAGCCGATGACGCCATCTTCGGCACCCCCGAGATCGACGTGGGGCTCTGGCCCCACATGATCACCGTGCCCCTTACCCGGTCGATGCCGCCCAAGGTGGCGCTCGAGCTGATGCTGACCGGTCGCCGGGTGGGGGCGGCCGAGGCCGAGCGCATCGGCTTCGTCACCCGGGTCGTCCCCGTCGACGAGCTCGACGCCGCCGTCGACGAGCTGGCCGCCACGCTCGCCGCCAAGCCGCCGGCGGTGGTCAAGCTGGGCCGCGACGCCTTCTACGCGGTGTGGGACCTGGCGGCGGCCGACGCCCTGCGGCTGCTGCATCCGATGCTGAGCGTCACGGCCGCCACCGAGGAGGCGACCGAGGGCATCGCCGCCTTCACCGAAAAGCGCCCGCCCAGCTGGCGGCAGGGCTGAGGCGGCGAACCTGGGCCTACACGACGACGACGGTGAGGAGGTCCTCGAGTGCATCGAAGTCCCGCCCGTTCCGCGTGTAGAGGGGAATGCCCTCTGCCACCGCCGTTGCGGCGATCAGCAGGTCGACTGCCCGGGTCCCTCGCGCCTTGCGGCCAGAGGCTGTGACCGCGGCGAACACTCTTCCGTACGCCCGTGCGGCACCGCTGTCGAACGGGAGGGGGTCGAAGGCCGCTTCTGCTCGCTGCAGCCGATCTTGCCGCCGGCTCCGTTCGTCTGAGTCAGTCGTCGCATGTGGCCCAGCAGCCAGCTCTGCCATGGTGAGCGAGCTCACCGCGACCTCTGCCGGCAGCGAATCGGCGTCGATGTCCTCGAGATCGATCAACACCGACGTGTCGAGGACTCCTCGAGCGTGGCGCCGTGCATGCTCAGCCACGGGGTGCGATGCCTTGTTCGACGATCTCGTCGAGGTCACGGCGCAGGCGCTCGTAGTCCACCGCTGGCGCAGACCGGAACAGCGCGACGGCGGACTCTGCCGGCACGAAGCGATGACGCCGCAGGGGACTGAGCTCGCCGACCGGGGTGCCCCGGCGCGTCACGATGAAGCTCTCGCCCTTGTCGAGCTCTCGCATGATCTTCCCGCTCTCGTTGCGGAGCTCCCGCTGGGTGATCTCACGACTCATGCCAACAAAGTAGCACCACGTGCTACAAGGCTGAGTCAACCTCTGTTGACAGTCGGCCTAGGTCAACGTAGGTTGACTTCTATGGATGACGCGACGACCCTGGCCAAGGCGGCAGGCGGGTCGGACCCCACCAAGGGACTGCAAGCGGTGGCTGCGCTCCGAGTGCTGCTGGAGCGTCTCGAGGCGCTTCAGGTCGACGGCGCAAGGTCCGCCGGCTGGTCGTGGCAGGAGATCGCCGACGCCCTCGGGGTGAGCAAGCAAGCCGTCCACAAGAAGTTCGCCGCGGGTCGCCTGGCTCGCAGACTGGGGAGGTAGCAGCGATGTTCGAACGGTTCACGCGCGACGCTCGCGATGCGATCATCACCGCGCACAGCGAAGCGCGATGTCTCGCGAGCTCGTGCATCGGTCCTGAGCACATCCTGCTCGGCGTGGCGAGTGTCGAGAGCCCCGCACGAGCTGTGCTCAACGAAGCCGGGGCTTGCTACCCGTCTGTTCGTCGCGTCGTCCAGCAGCGTCACGACGCTCCAGCGAGGATCAGCGACGACGACGCAGAAGCCCTTGCCGGCATCGGAATCGACCTCGAGGAGGTCCGCCGCGCGACCGAGGAGGTGTTCGGCCCCGGAGCTCTCGACCGTCCCGCGCCCAAGCTTGGGCGCGGCAGCGGCGCCCCGCCCTTCTCGCCGAGCAGCAAAGAGGTCCTCGAGCTGGCCCTCCGCGAGGCCATCCACCGCAAGCAACGCATGATCACACCCGGACACCTTGCTCTCGGCCTGTGTGGCGATCACACCGAACCGGTCGAGATCCTCCGACAGCTCGACATCGACATCGAGGATCTCCGAAGCGCCATCGAGCGAACGCTCGTGACGTAGCGAAGCGGGATGGCAGCCAGGACGCTAGGGGAACCTGAAGCAGATGCTCGACCCGGAAGGCAACCACTTCTGCGTCGCCGACGAGTGGGAACGGACCTCGCCGCCCATGCGTGCCGTTCTCCGGTAGATCACCCCTCGGCTTCGACGATGGTCGAGGCAGCTCGCGTTGCGGCGGCGCGTACTCGCGGGATCGGGTCCGACTCCAAGGCGGCGACAGAGTCGAGGAGGTCTCCCATCCGATGCCGGGCTATGACCTTGCAGGCCATCTCCCGGACCCGCCAATGCTCGTCGCGGAGCGCCTCTCGGAGCACCGTGGTGTCTGTGCCGGGCCCTGCCCACAGCAACCCACGCCCTCCCCAGACGCGAAGGCAATACGCCTGGTGTTCCGGCTGGCCATCGTTGAGGTAGCGGATCGCCGCAGGTCCCCCGAGCGTGATGATGAAATCGGGCTCTGCAGCACCCCCGGCAAGCAAGATGCGACATCGTCGGATGACCTCGGGCCGACCGAGCTCGAGGCAGGCCCCCTCGACTCGGACCCGGGGTGCAACCACGTCGACAGCCTACGAGTGACCTGCCACCGCGGGCTCGACCTTGATCATCGCCGATCCGAATCGTCAGGTGCCGTCGGCGACGTGGTCGGGCGAGTCCATCGGGTCTGGGTCTCCCTCCCACGGGCTGCGCGTGGTCGACCCCGGCATGTCGCAGGAGCGGAGGGTGCCGAGGATGCCGGGAAGAGGGCGGAGCTCAGCGCTCCGAGGGTTCCCTCCGGCGCTCGAGGAGCCAGACGATGAGCGCGGCGCCGAGGACGCCCAGCAGCAGCCCACCGGGCTCGCGGAACACCAGGAGGCCGACGAGGCCACCCAGGAACGAGCCGCCGATGCCCACCAGGATCGTCTGGCCGATCGACATGGGGTTGGGCCCGGGGATCGCCAGGCGGCCGAGGGCGCCGACTACGAGGCCCTGGAGGACGAGGGCGAGCAGGACGAGGATGATCTCCATGGCCGGTAGTGTGCCCGGCCCGGCCCGGCCCGACCTCGAGGAGCGGTGTGATCCACCTGGCCATCGACGAGCAGGTGGCGGTCGTCACGATCGACCGCCCCGAGCGGCGCAACGCCGTCGACCACGAGGCGCTCGAGCAGCTGCGCGAGGCGGTGTCGTCGGCGCTCGAGTCGCGGGCACGGGCGCTGGTGCTCACCGGTGCGGGCGGGCACTTCTGCGCCGGAGCCGACCTCACCACGCTCGAGGACGTCGGGTTCACGGTGGTGCTCCGTGAGGTGCTCGACCTCCTCGCCGGGGTGCCCATCGCCACCGTGGCCGCCGTGGAGGGCGCTGCCCTTGGCCTCGGCACCCAGCTGGCGGTGTCGTGCGACCTCCGGGTCGCTACCCCCGACGCCCGCTTCGGCATCCCCGCCGCCAAGCTCGGCCTGATGGTCGACGCCCGGACGCTGCAGCGCCTGAAGTCGCTCGCCGGGGACGGGCCCACGCGGGCGATGCTCCTGGCCGCCGAGTCGATCGACGGCGCGTCGGCCCACCGCCTCGGCCTGGTGCAGCGCCTCGGAACGCCCGCCGACGCCGTGGCGTGGGCCCACGAGATCAGCGCCCTGGCGCCGCTCACGATCGCCGGCACCAAGGCGATGCTCGACCGGCTGGAGCCCCCACCGGCCGACGATGAGGTCATCGCTGGCGCCTTCGCTCGGGCGTGGGGCAGCGCCGACCTCCGGGAGGGCCAGGCCGCGTTCCACGAGCGCCGGTCCCCGCGGTTCGAGGGTCGGTAGCCCGTCGGTCAGATGTTGGCGGGGAAGAGGCGGCCTACCTGCTCGAAGCAGAGGAAGAGGGCGACGGCGAAGAACGGGAAGGCCAACAGGTAGGGCGGCCACCGCCGCCAGCGGGTGGAGACGAACCAGGCCGCCAGCCAGATGGTGGCGGCGGCGAGCCCCCAGAGCAGGGCGGGCACCCGGGCGGTGGGGTCGCCGGAGAGGCCGGCCGCAGCGTTCTCCCCGATGACCTGGCCGCTGATCACGCGGTCGCCGCCCGTCCCGGCGGGGTCGTCGCCCTCCTGCTCGTCGTCGCTCTCCGGGTCGTCGCCATCCGGGTCGTCGCCATCCGGCCCGTCGTCGGGGAGGGCGGGCAGCGTCGGGGCCTCCGGCGGGGTGGCGGGCTCCAGCGCCTCGCCGTCGAGGGTGGCGACCACGATGAGTCGCTGGCGGGCGCTGAAGCGCGGGTGGCAGGTCGTGAGGGTGAGCCGGGCGTCGTCGCTGGGGTCGAGCACCTCCACCTGGTCGGGGCGCACCACCGTCACCGACGACACCAGGTAGCGGAACTCCCCGCGCGGGGTCGTCACCAGGATCTCGTCGCCCTCCTCGAGCTCGCCGATGTCGTAGAAGGGCGCGCCGTAGGTGGTGCGGTGGCCGGCGATGGCCGAGTTGCCGAGCTCGCCGGGCAGGGGCGTGCCGGGGAAGTGGCCGGGTCCCCGCTTGAGGTCGTCCAGGCTCACGCCCTCGACCACCACCTTGTCGACCCCGATGCGGGGGATCTGCAGCCGGGCGACGGCGTCACCTTTGACCGGCGGGGGCGCGGTCGTGGTCGTGGTCGTGGTCGGCTCGGGCCCGGTGGTGGTCGTGGTGGTGGTGCCAGGGACGGTGGTCGGCGTCAGCGCCGCCTCGAACTCCGCCTCGAGCTGGGACTGGGCCCTGGCCTCCTGCAGGCCGGTGCCCCAGAGCTGGTAGGCCACGAAGGCGAGGACGAGCACGCCCACGGTGATCAGGACCCGGCCCACGGCCCCCACCACCCGCGCCAGACGCATGTGAGCAGCGTAAACGCCCTGCGTCGCGCCTCCACCGCGCCTTGGTGGACCTTCGAGGGCGCCGGTAGCGTTGCCATGGTCGCCATGGACCACGCTGTGCACCTCCGCTCCGCGGTCTGCCTTCTCGGCCGGTTCCCCGCGCTCGCCGGCCTCGACCTCGACGTCGGCGCGGGTCAGGTGGTGCTGGTGCGCGGCCCCAACGGGGCGGGGAAGTCGACCCTCCTGCGGGCGCTGGCCGGCCTGGTGCCCGTCAGCTCCGGCGAGGCGGTGGTGCTCGGTCGCGACCTGCGCCGCGACCGGCGGGCCGTGCGCCGCGACGTGGCCATGCTCGGCCACGCCAGTGGCCTCTACGACGACCTCACGGTGGCCGACAACCTTCGGTTCTGGACCCGCGCCGCCGGTGGCACCGCCGCCGACGCCGAGACGGCCATGGCCCGCCTGGGCCTCGACGGCCGCCTCGCCGACGTGGCTGCCGGCCGCCTCTCCGCCGGCCAGCGTCGCCGCACCGCCCTGGCCGGCCTCCTCGCCCGCCGGGCGTCGCTCTGGTTGCTCGACGAGCCCCACGCCGGCCTTGACGCCGAGGGTCGCGACACGCTCGACGCCTTGGTGGCCGAGGCCGCCGGCGCCGGCACCACCATCCTGCTCGCCAGCCACGAGCTCGAGCGCGCCGCCGCCGTCGCCGGGCGCATCGTCACCATCGCCGGCGGCCGCGTCGTCGACGACTCCGGTCCGCCGGTGCCGGCGTCAGGGGGGCGGGCCCATGTTGCGTGACGCCCTCCTCGTGGCCGGCAAGGACCTCCGCATCGAGGCGAGGTCACGCGTGGCCCTCAACCAGGTGGCGCCCTTCGGGGTGCTCGTCCTGGTGCTCTTCGCCTTCGCCCTCGACCCCGATCGCGGGGTCCTGGTCCGGGCCTCGGCCGGGCTCTTCTGGGTCGCGGTGCTGTTCTCGGCCCTGCTCGCCGTTCAGCGCTCCCAGGCGGTGGAGTCGGGCGATGGCGCGCGCGACGCCCTCCGCCTCTCGGGCCTCGACCCGGCGGGGATCTTCCTCGGGAAGGCGGCGGCGGTCGCCGCCCAGCTGCTGGTGCTCGAGGTGCTGCTGGGCTTCGGCGTGGTGATCCTCTACAACGTCGACGTGGCCGGTCTCGGCACCCTCGTCGTGACCGCCCTGGTCGCGACCGTGGGGCTGGCCGCCGCAGGTACCCTCTACGGGGTGCTCGCCGCCGGGCTGCGGGTGCGAGAGACGCTGCTCCCGCTCCTGCTCCTCCCGGTGACGGCGCCGGTGCTGATCGCGGCGACCCGTGCCTCGGAGGCGGCCCTCACGGGGGTCACCCTCGACGTGGCCACGGGTGACTGGATCGGGCTCCTCGGCGTGTTCGCCGTGGTGTACGTGGCCTTTGGGGTCGTGGCCTTCGGGCCCCTGATGGAGGAAGCATGACGCAGACACAGGAGCGAGCGGGCGCCGGCAGCGCGCTGACGCTGAGCCTCGGCCTGGCCGGGTTGGTGGCGCTTGCCGTCACGGTGGGCCTCGGCCTCACGCTCCCGGCCACCGTCGAGCAGGGCGAGTACGCCCGACTCATCGCCATCCACCCCGGCCTGGCGTGGGCGTCGTACATCGCCTTCGGGGTGACCGCCCTCGCCAGCGCCCTGTGGCTCTGGCCCACCACCCGCTCGCTCACCTGGGACCTCACCGCCGGCGCCTCCGCCGAGATCGGCGTGCTGTTCACCGCCCTGACCCTGGCCACCGGCTCGATCTGGGGCCGGCCCACCTGGGGCGTCTGGTGGGTGTGGGACGCCCGCCTCACCCTCTCGGCCCTCATGCTCGCCATCTACCTCGGCTACCTGGCGCTGCGCCGGGTGCCCGCCGACGCCGAGGTCCGGGGACGCCGCTCGGCGGTCACCGCCCTGCTGGCCGTCACGATCGTGCCCATCAACCACTTCGCCGTGGAGTGGTGGCGCACCCTGCACCAGGGCCGCTCGCTGGCCCAGATGAACCCCTCCAGCGAGCTCGACGGCGCCTTCATCGGGGCCATGGCGATGGGCTTCCTCGCCATGACCCTGCTGTACGGCTGGTTCCTCGGCCACCGCGTCCGCGTCGCCCGGCTCGAGGAGGCGCTCGACGACGACGCCCTCGCCGCGGCCATCGAGGAGCGCCGGCGCGAGGCGGTGGTGGGCTGATGGGCTACGTCGCCGCCGGCTACGGCATCACCCTGGTGGCCCTGGCCGCGTATGCCGCCCACCTCCTGCGCCGCGGTCGCGCCCTCGGCCGGGCCGTCGACGAGCGCAAGCGATGATCGACGCCGACGACCACGGCACGCCGAGCGCCGACGAGCAGGGCGGCCCCGACGCCTCCTCGCCCCGCCGCCAGTTCCAGCGCAACCGCCTCCGCCTCGGCGTGGCCATCGCTGTGGTGTGTGGCGCCCTGGCGTTCCTGGTGATCCAGGGCCTCGGCGAGGCCACCACCTTCTTCCGCAACGCCGACGAGGCCGTCGCCCAGCGCGACGAGCTCGGGACCAGCCGCTTCCGGCTCCAGGGCACGGTCGTGCCCGGTTCGGTGCAGGAGGTCGGCAGCGTCGCCGATCCGGCGGTGCTCTTCGAGGTGGAGTTCCACTGCGAGCGGGTGGCCGTGCGTCACACCGGCAGCCGCCCCGAGCTGTTCCAGAACGGCATCCCCGTCGTGCTCGAGGGCGCCTTCGGCGAGACCGGCGACACCTACGAGAGCGACCGCATCTTCGTGCGCCACACCGAGGAGTACACCGCCGAGGAGGCCGACCGCCTCGAGAAGGCGGCTGAGGAGGGCTGCGAGACGTGAACGCCGCCCTCGGCAGCGCCGGCGTCACCCTCGGCCTCGTCGCCTCCCTCTTCGGCATCGCCACCCTGGCGCTCGGCCTCCGCCGCGGGGCGCGGGGCGCCTCCCTCCTGCGCCTCGGACGGTCGTACGCCTGGCTGATCCTCGGTGGGGCGGTGCTGGCCACCGTCGCCATGGAGATCGCCCTCATCACCCGCGACTTCTCGCTGGTGTACGTGGCCGAGAACGGCAGCACCCTCACACCGGCGCTGTACAACGTGGCCACCCTCTGGGCGGCGCTCGAGGGCTCGATCATCCTCTGGAGCCTGGTGCTCGCCGGCTTCACCGTCGGGGTGGTCGTCAAGTTCCGGCACCGCCTCGACGACCCGCTCGTGGGCTGGGCCACGCTCACCATGTTCGTGGTCTGCGCCTTCTTCTTCGCCCTCATGGTCGGGCCCGCCAACCCGTTCCGAACCGTGGCCGGTGCTGTGCCCACCGAGGGGCCGGGCCCGAACCCCCTCCTGCAGAACCACCCGCTGATGGCGATCCACCCACCGATGCTCTACCTGGGTTACGTGGGCTTCACCGTGCCGTTCGCGTTCGCCGTCGCCGCCCTCGTCACCGGCCGCCTCGGCGAGGGCTGGCTCGCTGCCACCCGCCGCTGGACACTGCTGGCCTGGGGGTTCCTCACCGCCGGGATCCTCCTCGGTGCCTGGTGGTCCTACGAGGTGCTCGGGTGGGGCGGCTACTGGGCCTGGGACCCGGTGGAGAACGCCTCGTTCCTCCCGTGGCTCACCGGCACCGCCTACCTCCACTCGGTGATGGTCCAGGAGCGGCGCGGGATGCTGCGGGTCTGGAACCTCTCGCTGCTCTGCGCCACGTTTGCCCTCACCATCCTCGGCACGTTCATCACCCGCTCGGGCATCCTCGACTCGGTGCACTCCTTCACCGAGTCGCCCATCGGGGGGTGGCTCCTGGGGTTCTTCGCCGCGGTGGTGGTCGTGACGGTGGGCCTCATCGCCTGGCGGGGTGACCGCCTCCGCTCGCCGGGGCGCATCGACTCGCCGCTGTCGCGGGAGGGCGCCTTCCTCGCCAACAACGTGCTCTTCGCTGCCTTCGCCTTCGTGGTGCTGCTCGGCACCGTGTTCCCCCTGGTGGTCGAGGCCCTCCGGGACGACCGCATCTCGGTGGGCACGCCGTACTTCGACCGCATGACCATGCCGATCGGGATGGCGCTGCTGTTCCTGATGGCGGTGGCGCCGGTGCTGCCGTGGCGCAAGGCGTCGGGCGAGCTGCTGCGCGACCGGCTCCAGTGGCCGGCGTGGGCGGGGGCCGCGGCCATCGTCGTGGCCGTGGTCGTCGGCGCGCGGGGCACCGCCCCGCTGGTCGCCTTCGGCCTCGGGGCCTTCGCCGCCGCCGGTGCCATCCGCCAGATCGTCCTCGCCTCTCGGGCGTCGCACCGTGCCGGCCGCGGCGCCTGGCGGGGCCTCGTGGGCCGCTCCAACGGCGGCATGGTCGTGCACATCGGGGTCGTGCTCATCGCCGTGGCCCTGGCCGCCAGCTCCTCCTACGTCAGCTCGCGGGAGCTCCGCCTGGAGGAAGGCGAGTCGGCGTCGCTCGCCGGCCACACCATCACCTACCTGGGCGTGACCGAGTCCCGGCTCGACCGGAAGGTGAAGCTCGAGGCGCGGGTGCGCGTCGACGGCGGCCAGGTGTACGAGCCCTCCCTCAGCCGCTTCGAGGCCACCGGCATGACCATCGGCACGCCGTCGGTGCGCACCGGCCTCGACCGCGACGTCTACCTGACGCTCGTCCAGGCGCCCGAGCGCGAGGGCGGACCGGCCGTCATCGGGATCATCATCCAGCCCCTCGTCACCTGGCTCTGGATCGGTGGCGGGGTGATGGCGCTCGGAACCCTCCTCTCGGCATGGCCGGGCGACCGCCGCCGCCGCCCCGCCGACCCGCCGGGGGCGTCCGCCACCGACGACGATCCCGTCGACGGTCGTGGCGGCGATGGTGACGACGACGACGTCCGCCAGCCGGTGCAGGTCGGCTGACGTGGTTGCCTCCACCGCCGGGCTCGACGACCCGGGCCTCCCCGGCGACGAGCCCCGCCGCGGGCGCTCCGCCCTGTTCGTCGCCCTTGCTGTGGGGGCCGTCCTCGTGGCCCTCATCGCTCTCCTGGCCACCGGCCCCACCGGGGACCGCACGGTGAGCAGCCCCCTCATCGGCCGGCCGGCGCCGGCCACGGCGGGCACGTCGATCGTCGGCGACGCTGAGTTCGACCTGGCCGACGCCGACGGCCGCTACACCCTCGTCAACTTCTTCGCCACGTGGTGCCCCCCGTGCATCGTCGAGCACCCCGAGCTGGTGCGCTTCGCCGCGGCCGGCGAGGCGCGCGGCGACGCCCGGGTGGTGACCGTGGTCCTCCAGGACGACCCCCGGGCCGTGCAGCGCTTCTTCGAGCGCGAGGGTGGCGACTGGCCCGTGCTCGACGACCCCGGTGGCCGCCTGGCGGTGGCCTGGGGGGTGGCCCAGCCGCCGGAGTCGTACCTCGTTGGCCCGGAGGGGACCGTCCGGGCCAAGATCATCGGCGGCATCTCGGCCACCGAGCTCGACGAGCTCCTCGCCCGGGTCCAGGCCGGCGACGGGGTCACCCGCTGATGCGTCGCTGGCTGCCCTGGCTGGCCCTCGTCGTCGTGGTCGGCGCCACCCTTGTGGCCGGTGGCCGTGGTGGCCCGCCGGCGGAGCCGGAGGAGCGGGTGCGGTCGATCGCCGCCACCGTGCGATGCCCGACGTGCGCCGGCCAGTCGGCCGCCGCCTCCAACGCCGCGGCCGCCACCAACATCCGCGGTGAGATCGCGCGGCGCGTGGCCGAGGGCCAGGGTGACGACGAGATCCGGGCTGCCCTCGCGAGCAGCTACGGGGAGTGGATCCTGCTCAACCCTCCCCGCGGTGGGGTCGCGGGCCTGGTGTGGGTGCTGCCCGTGGCGGCGCTGCTGGGCACGGCGGCCGCCCTCGGGCTTGCCTTCCGCCGCCGGCGGGTGCCGGCGATCGACGAGGACCGGGCCGCCTTCGCGGCGGCCCGGTCGCCACGGGGCGGCTGGCCGCGGCAGGCAGCGGTCGTCGTGGCCGTGGTGACGTTGGCGGTCGGCGCCGGCGTGGCGGTGGCCGCGTCGTCGGGCACCAGGCTGCCGGGCGAGACCTTCACCGGGGAGATCCGCCCGACCGCCTCCTCCGAGCTCCGGCGGGCCGCCCTGCTCGCACAGGAGGGCCAGGTGCGCGAGGCGCTCGAGGTCTATGACGGGCTGCTCGAGGACGACCCGGACAACGTCGAGGCCCTGGGCGAGCGCGGCCTGCTGCTGGTCTCCCTCGGGCAGGCCACCGGGCGCCCGGTGCTGCTCGAGGCGGGGAAGGAGTCGGTGGAGCGGGCCCTCGCCCTGCGCCCCGACGACCCCCGATCGCTGTTCTACCTGGGCCTGGCGCTGCGCCTCGAGGGCGACGACCGCGGAGCCGAGGACGCCTTCGCCCGGGCGCTCGATGCCGACCCGCCCCCCGCGCTGCGGGAGTCGATCGAGTCGTTCCTCTCGACCACGGCCACCCCCGACACACCCACGACCACGACCACCCCGTAGGGCGTTGGTCCGCTCGGGCCCGGTCAGGCCCGTTCGAGGGCCAGGTGGGCGGCGGCGAAGTTCCCGCCGGGGCCGACGTCGATCGACCAGATCGAGCCCTTCTTGCACGACCACTCGTCGGCGACGAGGTCGACGCCGCGCCGGTGGAGGCGGTCGAGCAGCGCGCCGATCACGTTGCCGTGGCTGCACAGCACCGCCTCGGTGCCGGCCAGGTCCGCGAGCAGGGCCCACGATGCCTCGATCCGCGCGTCTTCGGCCAGGGCGGGGACCGTCTCCACGTCGATGCCGAGGCGTGCAGCCAGCGGCTCGACGCTCTGGGTGCAGCGGGCGAAGCGGCTGGAGAGGATCCGCTTGACCGGGAACGAGGCGAGGTGATCAGCGAGGCGGTGAGCCTGGCCCCATCCCTCGTCGGTCAGGGGGCGGAGGTCATCAGGGCCGTCCCAGGCGGGCCGGACGCCGGCTTCGGCGTGACGGACGATGTGGAGGGCCATCGGTGCTGCAGCGTAGGCCGCGAGTGCCCGGAACCCGTCACCGGGTGGTCTGGCCGGGCAGTGCGACCGGTCAGCTGCTGCAGGAGAGCATGGAGCAGCCCACGCGGTCGCGGGCCCACTCCGGCCGACGGTCGGCGAAGCGCTCCCGTCCGGGCTGCTCGTCGTAGGGCCGGCGCAGCACGTCGAGCAGCTCGGTGACGAGCGAGGCATCGCCCTGCTCGGCCAGGTCGATGGCCTCCTGGGCCAGGTAGTTGCGCAGCACGAAGCGGGGGTTGAGGGCGTCCATGCGGTGGCGGCGTTTGTCGTCGTCGAGACCGCCAGCGGCCGCCCGCTCGCCCCACGACCGCAGCCACCCGACGATGGCCTCGCGCACGTCGCCCACCACCTCGTCGGGCTGGTACCAGGAACCGTCGAGGGGCGCGAGGAGGTCGTCGTCGCCGGCGTCGGGGTCGACGGGCACCCGGGCGAGGTCGCGGAAGAACCGCACCTGGTCGACCTCGGTGCGCACGAGCACGCCGAAGAGCGCCTCGGTCAGGGCGTCGTCGCCGTCGCGCGGCGCCCCCCAGCCGAGGCGCGCCGCCGTCATCTCCCGGAAGCGCCGGTGATAGGTGTCGCCGTAGTCGTGCAGGGCGGCCTCGAAGGGGCCCGGGTCGTCGGTGAGGGCGACCAGGGCGTTGGCCAGCTGCAAGAGGTTCCACTGCACCACCTGCGGCTGGGCGCCGTAGCGGTAGCGACGCATGCCCGCATCGGTGGTGTTGGGCGTCCACCCTGGGTCGAAGCTCTCGAGCCACCCGTAGGGGCCGTAGTCGATGGTGAGGCCGGTGATCGACATGTTGTCGGTGTTGAGCACGCCGTGGACGAACCCCACCCGCATCCAGTCGACGACCAGCTCGGCCGACCGGTCGCAGACCTCGGCGAACATGGCCGCTACCTGCCCGGCGAGCGGCACGGCGTCGTCGACCAGGTGGGCGAAGTCGGTCCGCAGCGTGACCTCGACGAGCTGGCGGAGGAGCTCGAGGTCGCCCCGCGAGGCGGGCAGCTGGAAGGTGCCGAACCGGGTGAACGATGGCGCCACCCGACACACCACGGCGCCCGGCTCGGCCGCCGGGTTGCCGTCGTAGAGGACGTCGCGGACGACCTGGTCCCCGGTGGTCACCAGGGAGAGCGCCCGGGTCGTGGCGATGCCGAGGTGGTGCATGGCCTCGCTGCAGAGGAACTCGCGGATCGACGACCGCAGCACGGCTCGCCCGTCGGCGGTGCGGGAGTACGGGGTCGGCCCCGCACCCTTCAGCTGCAGCATCTGGTGGCCTCCCTCGCGGTCGACCACCTCACCGAGGGCGATGGCTCGCCCGTCGCCGAGCTGGCCCGCCCAGCTGCCGAACTGGTGGCCGCCGTAGACCATGGCGAAGGGGTCGGCGCCCGCTGGGATGCGGCTGCCGGCGAAGACCTCGGCGAAGTCCTGCGACCGGCACAGCTCGGGGTCGAGGCCGAGGAGGTCGGCGACCTCGGGTGACCAGGCCAGGGTGCGGGGCGCGGCGACCGACGTGGGCTGGACCCGGCTGTAGGCGGCACCGTGGACCTGGCGCCGGCTTCCGGAGGTGTCGGGGTCGGCCGGGAGCAGCGACGTGAAGCGGTTGTCGAACGGCAGCCGGTCGAGGTCGGTGACCAGCTCGCCGGTGCTCGTCGGTGTCGTCCCGGGGGCCATGGCGCCGACGGTACCCGGGCCCCGGCCGGATCCGAACGCCTGCTACCCCCGGCCGTAGTGGCGCGGTGCTCGGTACGAGGCACCCACGAAGGGCCGGCCCCGCCGGGTCGTGAACCGCCACTGGAGGGAGATGCGAGTGCCCACCGGTTCGCGCAGGTACGGGACGCTGTGCTCCCAGTCGGCCTGGCAGCGACCGCCCATCACCAGCAGGTCGCCGGGCCCCGGCGCCAGATCGTGGACGGCGCCCCGGCCCTCGGAGTGGTCGTGGCGGGCGGTTCGGGGCCGCAGGAGCCACGGGCGGCGAGCCCCCAGGCTGAGCACGGCGATGACGGTGTCGTCGAGCCAGCGCATGTCGGTGTCGCGGTGGAAGGCCTGGCCGTCGCGGTGGTCGCGGTACTGGATGATCCCGAAGCCGTCGAAGGTGGCGCGGTATCGACGCTGGAGGAGCCGCGTCACCTCCGCCAGGGCAGGGTGGGGGAGGGGCCGCCCGCGCTTCCAGGACGAACCGAGGCGTCGCTCTTCGACCATGTGGTCGTATCGGAAGAGCCGGCTCGTTCGCCACGGCACCTCGGCGAGGAGCACGTCGAAGAGGTGGTCGGCGCCGCGCAGCCAGCCGCGGCTGGTGTCGACCCACGACCCCTCGTCGAGCGCCAGGCGCTCGATGGTGGCGTCGGCATCGACGCGGACGACGCCCGTGGGGTCGACGATCGGACCGTCCATCCGACCAGCATGCCGCGGGGTCGTGGCGCTACGCGCGCCTTGTGTCACCGCCCGCCGTAGAGGCGACGGACGACGTCTTCGATGTCGGGTTCCTCGACGGCGAGGTCGACGAGGCGGGCGTGGGCGCCGACCGCAGAGGCCAGCTCGGCGGCGGTGGTGCGGGTGCGGTCGAAGCGCAGCCACTGGCGGGGGCCCTCGACCCGGACCACCTCGGCGTCGGCGAGCTGCAGCGGCGGCATCGACGTCTCGAGGTCGACCACGAGGGTGCGGTGGGCACCGTGGGCTCGCAGCAGCTCGGTCACCTCGCCGTCGTAGGCGACCCGACCGTGGTCGATGACCACCAGTCGTCGGCACAGCCGCTGCACGTCGGCCAGGTCGTGGGTGGTGAGCAGCACGGTGACGCCTCGCTCCGCGTTGACCTCGGCCAGGAAGTCGCGCACACGGGACTTCGAGACCACGTCGAGGCCGATGGTGGGCTCGTCGAGGTAGAGGATCTCGGGGTCGTGCAGGAGGGCGGCGGTGAGGTCGCCGCGCATGCGCTGGCCGAGGGAGAGCTGGCGCACGGGCGTGTCGAGGAACGGACCCATGTCGAGCAGCTTGGTGAAGGCCGCCAGGTTCTCGGCGTGGCGAGAGGCGGGCACGTCGTAGATGTGACGCAGGAGGGCGAAGGAGTCGCGCAGCGGCAGGTCCCACCACAGCTGGGTGCGCTGGCCGAACACCACCCCGATGCGCCGGGTGAGCTCGATGCGCCGGCGCGACGGGTCGAGGCCCGCGACGCGGACGGTGCCCGCCGACGGCACGAGGATGCCGGTCAGGAGCTTGACCGTGGTCGACTTGCCGGCGCCGTTGGGGCCGATGTAGCCGACCATCTCGCCCCGGACGACGTCGAGGGTGATCCCGTCGACTGCGTGGACCGTCACCCGCTCGCGCCGCAGGCGACCGGCCCGGCGGCGCAGCACGAACGTCTTCTCGACCTCGTCGAGGGTGATGAGGCCCACGGTCAGCTCCCGGTGCTGCGGTAGTGGCGGACGGCGACGCGCCAGGTGACGGTGGCCACGACGGTCAGGGCGACGGCGACGAGGGGTGCGGCGTAGCGGAGGGGGCCGGGGATCCCGAGCGTGTCGTCCTTGCCGAGCACGGCGAGGGCGGGGACGTAGTTGACGAAGGCGAGCGGCACCACGAACGCCAGCGAGCGCACCACCTCCCCGTAGACCGGCAGCGGGTACTGCGTGAGGAAGCCACCGCCATAGGTCACCGCGTTGGCGGCCTCCCGTCCCTCGACGGTCCAGAACGTGGCCGCCGCGCTGATGACCCAGATGCCGCTGAAGATCACGGTGCCGCCCACGATCATCAGGGCGATCATGGCCAGGCGCAACGGGGTCCATGCCACGTCGAGGGCCATCATGGCGATCACGAGCACCACGAGCGGTTGGAGGGGCCGGCTGGCGCGCCGAAGGGCGAACTCATCGGTGACCAGCTGGAGGAGGGTCCCCACCGGCCGCAGCAAGATGATGTCGAAGCTCCCGGTGCGGATGCGCTCGCTGGCCTTGTCGACCGAGCCGACGAAGAGGTCGGCGATGCCGAAGGCGATCCCTGCGGTGCCGTAGAGGAACGCCACCTCGGCCAGGGACCAGCCCGCCAACGACGGCACCCTGCCGAAGATCACGGCGATCATGGCGAAGTCCATGGTGGTCACCAGGAAGGTGCCGGTGGCCAGCATGACCAGCGACGTCCGGTACTGGAGGTCGCTGCGGATGCGGGCGCCGATGAGCCGCCGCCACAGCCGCGCGTTGCGCGCGGTCGCCTCGACCACGTCAGCCACCCTGGACCACCACCTTGCGCAGGGCCAGGTTCGCCAGCGCCCGCCCGGCGAGGCCGAGCACCACGATCCAGGTCACTTGCACGGCCACCACGCCCGCCACCCCCCGGGCGTCGTGGAGGCCGAGGAACACCTCCACCGGCAGCTGCACCATCGCCCGTAGCGGCAGCGCGGCGGCCACGCCCTGGAGCCACCCGGGGAAGAACGTGGTGGGGATCAGGAAGCCCGAGAAGAACATGGCGGTGACGCCGGCGAGGGTCTGCATCCCCCGGTCGTCGAGCAGCCAGAACGTGGTGAGGGAGATGATGAATCGCCACGTGAAGCTCACGACCACCGCCAGCACCAGCACGAGGGCGGACGCCGCGATCCCGCCGAGGCTTGAGGGCACCACCAGTGAGAAGGCGAGGAAGCCGGCGGCGAAGCTGGCCACGCCGCGCGACAGGAAGCCGAACGCGGCCCGGCCCAGGTCCTGGCTGAGCCAGTAGAGCTGGAAGTCGACGGGGCGGTAGAGGTCGATGGCGACGTCGCCGGTCTTGATGCGCTCGGCCAGGCCCATGTCGGGCCCGCCCCCGCCGAAGATGGCGATGGGGACGATCAGCGCCTGGCTGTAGAAGCTGTAGGTGACAACGCCGGCCTCGTCGAAGCCGCCGATGGGCCCGGCCTGGGCGACGACCGCCAGGAGGATGTAGGCCCGCATGTAGCCGAACGCCACGTTGGGCACGAGGCCGCCGAGCATGGCGGCGCGATAGGTCGACCATCGCTGGAACGACCGCCGCGTGAGCTCCCAGAACAACCGCACTGCCGAGCCCCCTGGCGCGCGCCGACCGGCCCCGGCCGGGCTGACCGGGGGGTGGGGCAGGTTAGGCGCGACCCCGTGGGTCCTGGGCCATGGGTCAGCCGCGGGCCATCCCGTAGAGGTGCCCGACCGGCAGGCGCACCACCAGGCGCCGGTCGCGCACCATGGCGGCGCGGTAGTCGTCCCAGTCGTCGTGCTCGCCCTGAAGCGACCGGTACAGCGCCACCAGCTCCTCGACCGTGTCGTCCCCCGGGTCGGCGGCGACCGCCGACAGGTCGGCGTCGCCCTCCACCACGGCGTAGGACCAGAAGTCGTCGCTGGTGACGTGCAGGCTCGCCCTCAGGTCGCGCCGCAGGTTCGCCGTCTTGGCCCGGCCGTCGGTCACCGAGATCCGCACGATCCCGTCATCGCCGAGGGCGTACATGATGTTGGACAGCTGCGGTCGCCCATCGCGCTTGAGCGTCACCAGCACGCCCCGGTGGTGATCGGCGATCAGTTGGCGGAGCACATCGTCGGGCATGGCCGGTGCAACCGAGGGCGCCCGCCGCTGATTCCCCGCCGGGCGGCGCCGGCGCCTGTCTCCAGCTGGTGCGGCCGCTACGACGGCGAGCCGGGGGCGACGAGGGGCCATGGTCGCTCGCGCTCCACGGCCAGGGCCACGTCGAGCAGGACTGCTTCCTGGTGGTGTGGCGCCATCACCTGCACGCCCACCGGCAGGCCGCCGACGGTGCCGGCGGGGATGGAGATGCCGGGGTTGCCGTAGATGTTGCCCGGGATGGTGAGGCGCCCGTTGTTGCCGGGTTCGGACTTGATGCCGCCGAAGGTGTCGGGCAGCGGCCCCTCGGCGGCGAAGGCCACGTCGGGGTTGGTGGGGGTGACCACCAGGTCGACGTCGTCGAAGAGGCCGGCCATGGCCTCGAACAGCTCGGTGCGGCGCTGCTCCAGCAGGATGCGGGCGTCGATGCCGTAGCGGTCGTGGGCGAAGCGCAGGCCGTGGCGGATCTGGGGGGTGAGCTGGTCCTCGCAGTCGGGCCAGCGGTCTCCGAGGGCGGCGAACTCGGCCAGCAGGCCGGCCAGGGCCCAGGCCGTGCCCATGGAGGGGATGCGCACGTCGACGTCGACGCGCGTCAGGCCCAGGTGGTCGGTGAGCCAGCCCCCGAGCTCGTCGACGATCCCCACCACGTCGGGCGCCACGGTGGCGTCGGCAAAGGTGGGCAGCACGGCCACGCGCGCGCCGCGGAGGTCGCCGAGGTGCGAGCCGAGACCGGCCTCCCATCCCTCGACGCGCGGCAGGCTGAGTGGGTCGCGCCGGTCGTGGCCGTTGGAGACGTCGAGCCAGCGGGCGCTGTCGCGCACCGAGCGGCTGATGCAGCCGGGCACGGCGGTGAGTGAGCCGATCTCGGAGTGGGGACCCTTCGGGATGCGGCCGTAGGTGACCTTGAGCCCGACCATGCCGGTGAAGCCGGCAGGGATCCGAATCGAGCCACCACCGTCGCCGGCGGTGCCGATGGTGACGTGGCCGCCGGCCACCGCCGAGGCGGTGCCACCCGAGGAGCCTCCGGGTGTGCGATCGGGCTGCCAGGGGTTGCGGGTGATGCCGTTGAGCACGGTGCGGGTGAGGTTCACGCCCCCGAACTCGCTGGCCGTCGTCATGCCGACGAGCACGGCGCCGGCATCCCGGAGGCGGCTGACCTTGGTGGCGTCGTAGGCCGAGACCTGGTCAGCGAGGGGGACCGAGGCGTTGGTGAAGGGCCACCCGGCGACATGGTCGAGCTCCTTGATGCCCATGGGCACACCGCCGAAGGGCAGCGACACGTCGGCCTCGGCGGCCGTCCGGCGTGCCACCTCGTCGTCCCGGAACGACCAGGCGTTCAGCTCGGAGGCGTCGATGGCGGCGAGGGTGGCCTCGAGCTCCTCGGCAGGGCTGCGCTCGCCACTGCGGAAGGCGTCGACGAGCGAGCAGGTATCGCCCGGCCAGGGTGCGTCGGTCACGGTCATGGCGGCACGGTAGCGACGGTCGGCGCGCCGGTGCACCGGCGCCCCGGTGCGCCGGGCAAGCCGGCGGCGATGGAGGTCGCACCCGAGGGAGTCGGTAGGTTGGCAGCGGAGTCGGGACGAGCGCAGGGAAGACCATGGGACCACGAAACGGACAGCGGACCCCGCGGGCGCTGCTCGTGGTCACGATGGTGGTCACCGCGGCCGCCGCCCTCGCGGTGGCCCCGCCGGTGGGCGCCCACGGCGACGCCGCCGCCCGCGCGGCGAGCACCGTGACCGAGGCCGAGGTCAACCCGAGCGGTCGCATCACCGGCCTCGAAGTGCCCGTTCAGACGATCGACGGCACGGCCGGCCTCGACGCCCAGCCCACGCCTCGTGCCGAGTGCGGTCCCGGCTCCCACCCCGAGACGGGCGCCCAGGGACGGGTCCCGCGCAGCGAGGTCGAGAGCGGTCGGGCGGCGGAGGGCTACTGGTGCAACGCCGAGCTCGTCTCACACGTGGGCCAGACCGGCGGCTACAAGGTGGAGCGCTACGTCGACACCTCGGGCAACGAGTGCGCCTACTACGACACGACGCTCCTCTTCCCTGCCAACGTGATCAACCTGTCGGGCGGCGACCTGACCGGCGTCGCCGTGCTCGACATGTCCGACCCGTCCGAACCGGTGAAGACGACGACGCTCGTGAGCCCGGCCATGCAGTCGCCGCACGAGTCGCTGGTCCTCAACCAGGAGCGGGGCCTCCTGGCCGCCGTGACCGCCAACCCGATCTACTACCCGGGCATCGTCGACATCTACGACCTCACCGAGGACTGCCGCCAGCCGACGCTGAAGGCCAGTGCTGCGGTGGGTGTCCTCGGCCACGAGAGCGGCTTCGCTCCCGACGGCAACACGCTCTACATCTCGTCGCTGTCCGGCCGGACGGTCACGGCCATCGACGTCAGCGACCCCACGGTCCCGCTGCCCCTCGGCATCTACGACTTCAACTCCCACGGGATCAACCTCAGCGACGACGGCAACCGCCTGTACATGGCGGCCAACGGCAACGAGTCGTCCAACAGCCCGAAGGGCCTCCTGGTCCTCGACGTGAGCGAGATCCAGTCGAGGGAGCCGAACCCCACGGTCGAGGTCCTCTCCAGGAGCACCTGGGCGCTGGTGAGCACCCCTCAGATCAACGTCCCGGTGACCATCGACGGCCACCCGTACCTGGTCGAGATGGACGAGTTCCGGGGCAGCGAGGAGCGCGTCGGCGCGGCGCGCATCATCGACATCGCCGACGAGACGGCGCCGGTGATCGTCTCCGACATCCGCCTCGAGGTCAACCAGGCCGAGGCCCACCGCGGCGAGCAGGCCGACGACCCAGGCACCGGCTCGCTCCAGAACTACACCGGCCACTACTGCGACGTGCCGTCCCGGGTCGATCCTGGGATCGTCGCCTGCACCTTCATCCTGTCGGGGCTGCGCGTGTTCGACATCCGCGACCCGGCCCAGCCGCGCGAGATCGCCTACTTCAACGGGCCCATCAACGCGAGCGCCGCGCCCGTCAGCGAGGGCGCCTACGCCATGGCCAGCCCCTCCTTCGCGCCGGAGCGAAGGGAGATCTGGTACTCCGACGGCAACAGCGGGTTCTACGCGGTCCGCCTCACCAACGGCGTCTGGGACCCGCCGGAGGCCCTGGCCGCCGACGCGGCCACCCCCACGGCGGCCCCCAGCGACGGGGCACCGCCGCGGTCGCAGATCCCGGCCACGGGCGCGGTGCTGCCCGTCCTCGCAGGGCTGGCCGCCGCCGGCGCGGCCCTCGGCCTACGCCGCCTGGAGCGGCGCAGCACCTGTCGTCAATCGGGGTCGTGACCGACGAGGCACCGCCGCCGCCGATCCTGCCACTCGGCGACGCCGAGCTCCGGGTCGTCATGAGCCTGGTCGAGAAGCAGGCGACGGTGCCCGAGAGCTATCCCCTCACCCTCAACGCCCTTCGGTCGGCGTGCAACCAGAGCACGAGCCGCTTCCCGGTGGTGGCGTACGACGAGCGCACCGTGATGGACGCGCTCGACTCGCTCAAGGCCCGTAAGGTGCTCCGCTTCGTGCACCCCGGTGCCGGTGCCCGCACCACCCGCTACCGTCACGTGCTCGACGAGGCGCTCGACCTGGCCCCCGACGAGCTCGCCCTCTTGGCCGTGCTGGCGCTGCGCGGCCCGCAGGCGCCCGGCGAGCTGCGGACCCGTGCCGAGCGGCTGCACGCCTTCGCCAGCCTCGCCGAGGTGGAGGAGGTGCTCGAGCGCCTCGCCGGCCGCGACCAGCCCCTCGCCGTGCACCTCCCTCGCCAGCCCGGGCAGAAGGAGGCTCGCTGGGCCCACCTCCTCAGCGGTCCCGATGCGGTCGTGGTGGAGGCGGCATCGGCTGCGCCCGCAGCCAGCGGGTCGTCCCGCTCGTCGGTCGACCCCGATCGCATCGAGCGCCTCGAGCGGGAGGTCGCCACCCTCCGCCGACAGCTGGCGCAGCTCTACGAGGCCATCGGCGAGGACCTGCCCGGGCTCTGACCTTGGTCAGGAGGTGCACCGGACGGTTCTGGCACCAGGATCGCGCTGCTTATCAGCGCGCTTCTGGTGCCAGAAGGCGTCGGGTGAGCGCTGGGGCGGGGTCAGCCGGCGGGGCGGCCCAGCGCCAGCAGCCGGTCGACCACGCCCGGCAGCGCTGCGCAGAAGGCCTCGACCTCGTCGTCGGTGGTGGACCACCCCACCGAGGCGCGCAGCGAGCGCGAGGCGTCGACGCCCATGGCCTCGAGCACCGGTGAGGGTTCCAGCGACTCTGAGGAGCATGAGGACCCGGAGTGCACGGCGACACCCGCCTGGTCGAGCCCCAACAGGACGGGCTCCGCCTCGACCCCCGCCACCGCCAGGCAGACCAGGTGGGGGAGCCGGCCGCCCGGGTCGGGGTCACCGAGGACGTCGACGCCCGGTCCGAGCGCGCCCGAGGCTGCTGCGTCGGTCACCCGGGCGATGCGGCGGCGGGCGTCCGCGGCTTCGTGGTCGAGCGCCCCCTCGGCGAGAACCGCCGCCGCCGCGCCGAAGCCGGCCACACCGGGGACGTTCTCGTAGCCGGCGCGGCGGGCACGTTCCTGGTCGCCGCCGACGAGGAGGGGCCGCAGCCGCAGGCCTCGGCGCACGAGGAGGGCGCCCACCCCGGGCGGGCCGCCGAGCTTGTGGGCCGACACGGAGAGCAGGTCGGCGTCGAGGCCGACGAAGTCGATCGGGACGTGGCCGGCGGCCGACGCGGCGTCGACGTGGATGAGCACGCCCCGCTGTCGGCAAGCAGCGACGACCTCGGCCACCGGCTGGAGGGTGCCGACCTCATGGTTGCCCCATTGCAGGTGCACGAGGGCGGTGCCGGCCTCGATCGCGGCGAGGACCGCGTCGGGGTCGACCCGACCGAGGCGGTCGACGCCCACTTCGGTCACGCGGTGGCGGGCCGAGGCCTCACGGACGGCGGAGTGCTCCACCGCCGGCACCACCACGTGGTCGCCCCGCTCGGTGGCCATCCAGGTGGCGGTCACGATCGACTCGGTGGCGCCGCTGGTGAAGATCACCTCGCGCGACCGGGCGCCGAGGAGCGCGGCGACCTGCTCGCGGGCGACCTCGACCGCCACCCGCGCCGCGTGGCCCTCGCTGTGGATCCGTCCCGGGTCGGCGGCGGCCGCGAACCAGGGGAGCATCGCCTCGACCGCCCGCGGCCGGGTGGGCGACGTCGAGGCGTGGTCGAGGTAGGCCCGGCCGGCCACGCTCAGCCGTGGACCGCGGTGATGCAGGTGTCGTCGCCGAGGGCCCTCGACATGGACGTCTCGGGGTCGGTCTCGCCGTAGAGGGCCCCGAGCATGCCCTTGACCATCCCGCGGTCGACCGCGCACACCACCGGCGAGACCACCGCCGCCCCGCCGAAGGGACAGTGGTCGGAGACGATCTGCACGCCGTCGCCCCCTTCCTCGGTGTGGGCGGCGAAGCCGTGGGCGGTGAGGGCGTCGGCCACGGCGTGGAGGGCGGCGCGGAACGAGCGCTGGGCGCCACCGGGCTGGAGCGACGCGGCCAGGGCCTTGCCGTAGCTGACGCCGACGTCCTCGGCCATTGCCTCGGCGACCTCCTGGGGGAGCAGCTCGAGTGCCCGGCTCAGGAGCGACAGGACCAGGTCGTCGCGCTTGACGGGGAAGTCGAGGGCCACGTCGGTCTCGGCGACGGCGAAGCGCTTGGACGGCCGGCCGGCGCCGCCGCTGCCGCGCCCCACCCGAACCTCGAGGTAGCCGCCGCCGGCGAGCTTGTCGAGGTGGTGACGGGCGACGTTGGCGTGGAGGTCGAAGTGCTCGGCCACCTCGGAGGCGGTCACGCCCTCGGTCCGCTCGTGGGCGAAGAGGTAGATCTGGCGGCGGGTGGGGTCGCCGAACGCCGAGGTGATGGCGGTGACGGCCGAGGTGAAGTCGTCGGCGGAGAAGGGCACCCTGGGGGCGGGCTCCACGGCGAGGGGGTCACTCGGCACGGCCGGTATTCTACCTATGCGCGTAGGTGAAATCCCCGCAACCAAGGAGAGCGACGCTCGCATGGCCGTCACCGAAGCCCAGATCCTCGATGCCGTCGGGGGTGTCACCGACCCCGAGCTGCACCAGAGCGTCGCCGATCTCGGCATGGTCAGGCGGGTGTCGGTCGACGGGTCGAGGGTGGCGGTGACCCTCGCCGTCATCGTCGACGACTACGCCCAGCCCGACGAGCTGATCGCCCGCACCGGCGAGGCCGTGGGAGCGGTCGAGGGGGTGCGCGACGTGGCCGTCGACCTGGTGGCCATGAGCGACGACGAGCGCGCCGATCTCCGCCTGCGCCTCCACGGCGACCCCGCCGCCACCGCCGGAAGCGGGCCCGCCCACGGCCACGCCCAGGGCCGGGCGGTGCCCTTCCAGGACCCCGGCAACCGGACCCGCGTCCTGCTCGTCGCCTCGGGCAAGGGCGGCGTGGGCAAGTCGTCGGTCACCGTCAACCTCGCCGTCGCGCTGTCCCAGCGCGGCAAGCGGGTGGCGGTCGTCGACGCCGACGTGTGGGGGTTCTCGATCCCGCCGATGCTCGGTGTCGACCGGCCGCCCACCCTGGTCGACAACACCATGATCATCCCGCCCACGGCCAACGGCATCACGGTCGCCTCGATCGGGTTCTTCGTGCGCGACGACCAGCCGGTGGTGTGGCGCGGCCCCATGCTCCACAAGGCCCTCGAGCAGTTCCTCACCGACTTCTACTGGGGTGCCCCCGACTTCCTCGTCGTCGACATGCCGCCCGGCACCGGCGACATCTCCCTCTCCATCGCCCAGTTCCTCCCGCGGTCGGAGGCCTACATCGTCACCACGCCGCAGTCGGCCGCCCAGCGGGTGGCGCAGCGAGCCGGGCTCATGTTCCAGAGCGACCAGCTCAAGATCCCGGTGCAGGGTGTCATCGAGAACATGAGCTGGTTCACCGGTGACGACGGCACCCGCTACGAGCTCTTCGGGGCCGGCGGTGGTCAGGTGCTGGCCGACCGCCTCGGTGTGCCGCTCCTCGGCCAGGTGCCCCTCGTGCGCGAGCTGCGCGAGGGCGGCGACGTCGGCCGGCCCATCACCGTGGCCGACCCCGACGGTGAGGTCGCCATGGCCTTCGCCGCCATCGCCAAGCAGATCGACGAGGACCTCGCCCCGACCAAGCGGCGGCACCCAGAGCTGAAGGTGATCTAGGTTCAGAGGGCCTCGACGGACAGCAGCACCGCCATGCCCACCACCAGCGTGAGGGCGACGCTTCGGAACCGCCAGGCCACCGCGGCGGCGACGGCTCCGGCGAGGAGTCGGGGCTGGACGAGGTCGAGGGTGCCCTCCGGGCGGAGCAGAGCGGGCAGCACGAGGGCGGCCAGCGCCGCCGGCGGGATCTGGCGCAGCACCCGGTGGACGCCCGGCGGCACCGTGG
>DATKDW010000076.1 GCA_035512495.1 Acidimicrobiales bacterium | reverse complement strand
GCCGTCGATCGTCGATGAGCCGCCAACCGGCGGCTCTGGCTAGCGGATGCTGGCGAGGCGCCGCTGGGCGGCGTAGGCCAGGCCGGCAAGGCCCATGAGGGCAAGGGCCACCGGAGCGGTGTCACCCAAGGGCCCACCGGTACGGGGCAGCTCGGCCGGTGCGGGCGGCGGGGGCGGGGGCGCCGGGGCCTCGGTCGTGGGCGGCGCCTCGGCCTCGGGCTCCTCGGCGGGGGCGCACAGCTCGAGGACCTGGTCGATGAGGATGTCGACCTCTGCCAGCAGCGGGCTCAGGAACGCGAGCTGCTCGGGCGTCTCATCGGGGTCGAGGAGGTCGAGGATCGGCTGGATCTCGTCGATGAGCGGCTGGATGGTGTCGACGATGGGGCCGAGCACCACGCAGGTGGGCTCGAGCTCGTTGAGGGCGTCCTGCAGGGCGAGGAACAGGGGCTGGAGCTCGGCGATGAGCTCGGTGAGCGCATCGCCGACGGCGTCGGTGACGGGCTCGAGGCCGTCGAAGAGCGGCTGTGCCTCATCGAGGATCTGGCGGAGCCCGTCGGTGACCTCGGTCAGCGCGGGATCGTCGGGTTCCTCCTGCGCCATGGCGGGAGCACCGGCGATGCCGAGGCCCAGCAACAGGACGGCGCAGATGGCCAAGATTCGGTTCTTCACAGGACTCTCCCCCAGGGGTGCGATGGTGATCAGCGTTGGCGACGGGGGTCGCCGTAGCACCCCCGTTCTACACCAGATGCACCGATTCCTGCTCGATGGGCCGAGAAGTTCCTTCGTCGACTGCATCAGCGCTGGGCGGCGGCCACCGCGGTGGCCGCCCGGACGACGGCGTCCCCGTAGAGACGGCCGGGCGTCCGGGAGATCCGGGGGATGGGTCCCGAGACGCTCACCGCGGCGAGCACCCCACCGCCCTCATCGAGCACCGGCGCGCTCACCGATGCCACGCCCTCTTCGCGCTCACCCACGCTCTCCACCCAGCCCTGCGGCCCCGACGCCCCCGTGAGGGCTCGACCGGCCGACCCCCGGTCGAGGGGCAAGGTGGCGCCGAGGCCGACGATGGTCCGCAGGCCGTGGGGTGACTCGAGCGACGCCACGCACACCCGCTGGTCGCCGTGGCGGACGTAGAGCTGCACGCTCTCACCCGTTTCGTCCCTGAGGGCAGTGAGGGCGGGTCGGGCCGCCTCGGCGAGCGGGAGGGCGTCGCTCGCGCCGCGGCCGAGGGCCACCAGCCGCAGCCCCAGCGCGAAGCGGCCGTCGTCACCACGGCGCACCAGGCCATGGGTCTCGAGAGCGACGGCCAGACGGTGGGCGGTGGCACGCGACAGCCCGGTGGCCTCCACCAGCTCGGCCAGACCGAGCGGCCCGCCCTCCAGGGCCTCGAGAACGCGCACGCTCTTGTCGAGCACGCCCACCCCGCTTACACTCGTGTCCACAAACCGAGACTACTATCTCAGAATGTGAGATCGCAACGATGACCGACACTCCCCGCACGCTCAGCGAAAAGGTGTGGGACCGCCACGTGGTCCGTGCGGCCGAGGGCGAGCCCGAGCTGCTCTACATCGACCTGCACCTCGTCCACGAGGTCACCTCACCCCAGGCCTTCGATGGGCTCCGCCTCGCCGACCGGCCGGTTCGCCGCCCCGACCTCACCGTGGCGACGATGGATCACAACGTCCCCACCGCCGACATCGACCAGCCATTGGCCGACCCCGTCTCGGCCACCCAGATGTCCGCCCTGGCCCGCAACTGCGACGAGTTCGGGATCCGCCTCTACCCCATGGGTGACCCCGGCCAGGGGATCGTCCACATCATCGGTCCCGAGCAGGGCCTCACCCAGCCGGGCATGACCATCGTGTGCGGCGACAGCCACACCTCCACCCACGGCGCCTTCGGGGCCCTCGCCTTTGGCATCGGCACCTCCGAGGTCGAGCACGTGCTGGCCACCCAGACCCTCACCCAGGTGCGGCCCGGCACCATGGCCGTCACCATCGAGGGCGCCCTCCCCGATGGGGTGACCGCCAAGGACCTGATCCTCGCCGTCATCGGGCGCATCGGCACCGGTGGCGGCATCGGTTCGGTCATCGAGTACCGGGGCTCGGCCATCCGCGCCCTCTCCATGGAGGGGCGCATGACGGTCTGCAACATGTCGATCGAGGCTGGCGCCCGTGCCGGGATGATCGCCCCCGACGAGACCACCTTCGAGTACCTGCGGGGCCGCCCGCACGCCCCCACCGGCGCCGACTGGGGCGCAGCGGTGGCCGACTGGCGCGCGCTCGCCACCGACGAGGGCGCCACCTTCGACAAGGAGGTCATCATCGACGCCTCCACCCTCACCCCCCACGTGAGCTGGGGCACCAACCCCGCCCAGGTGGCCTCGATCGACGACACCGTGCCCGACCCCGACTCCTTCACCGACCCGGCGGCCCGCGAGTCGGCCGCCCGGGCGCTCACCTACATGGGGCTGACGGCTGGCACCCCCGTGCGCGAGATCCCCGTGGACACCGTCTTCATCGGGTCGTGCACCAACGGACGCATTGAGGACCTGCGGGCCGTGGCCGCCGTGGCCAAGGGCCGCAAGGTGGCCGACGGCATCCGCACCCTCGTCGTCCCCGGCTCGTTCGCGGTGAAGGAGCAGGCCGAGGCCGAGGGCATCGACCGCATCCTCACCGAGGCCGGCTTCGATTGGCGCGAGCCCGGCTGCTCCATGTGCCTGGCCATGAACCCCGACAAGCTCGGCCTCGGCGAGCGCTGCGCCTCCACCAGCAACCGCAACTTCGAGGGTCGCCAGGGTCGGGGCGGGCGCACCCACCTCGTCTCCCCCGCCGTCGCCGCCGCCACCGCCGTCGCCGGGCACTTCGCGTCACCCGCCGACCTCGACCGCTAGGAGCCTCCCATGGAGCCCACCCGCATCATCACCGGCACCGCGGTGCCCCTCGACCGCAGCGACGTCGACACCGACCAGATCATCCCCGCCGACTGGCTCAAGCGCGTGGAGCGCACCGGCTTCGGCGCCGGGCTCTTCTCGTCGTGGCGGGAGTCGGAGCCCGACTTCGTCCTCGACCGGGCCGAGCACGCCGGCGCCTCCATCCTCCTGGCCGGCCCCAACTTCGGCACCGGCTCCTCGCGGGAGCACGCCGTGTGGGCGCTGGAGGACTTCGGCTTCCGGGCCGTCGTCTCGCCCCGCTTCGCCGACATCTTCCGGAACAACTGCACCAAGGTCGGCGTGGTGCCGGTGACGGTCGAGAAGGCCGTGGGTGAGGCGCTGATGCGCGCCGTGGAGGACGACCCCACCCTCGAGATCACCATCGACGTCGAGCGACGCACCATCGAAGCGCCCGCCGCCGGCATCGAGGCAACCTTTCCCCTCGACGACTTCACCCGCTACCGGCTGCTCGAGGGCCTCGACGACATCGGCCTCACGCTGCGACACGGCGACGACGTCGACCGCTTCGAGGCCACCCGCCCCAGCCACCTCCCCACCACGGCCTGACCGAGCGTCTGGCGAAGGATCCAATCGGCGTGCCCAACTAGGGTGCCCCCAGGACCGCACGCAGCGAGGGAGACCGCAGACCCATGATCCGTCGATCGTTCCGCATCGGGTTGACACTGGGAGCGCTCGCCGGTGGCGTCGCAGCCGCGGTCAAGGCAATCCAGGGACGTCGTTCGAGCGCGCCCGGGAGCGGCGGCTCGTCGGCCTGGCCGCCGATCTCGACGCCCCCCGAACGGGTCGACACCAACGCCGCACCGGCGCCGAAGACCCCGGCGCCCGCCCCGACCGTCTCCACCGGGACCGGCACCGACGCCGACGACCAGGCAGGCGACGTCGACCGCCAGCCCGAGTCCCCCACTCCCGACTGGGCCGACGCGGCCGCCGACGAGGCCGAGGCCCCGGCCCCCACGGCATTCGAGCCGGCACCGAAGAAGAAGGCTGCGGCGAAGAAGGCCCCGGGCCGCAAGGCGACGGCGAAGAAGGGCGCCGCCAAGAAGGCGGCGTGGATCGAGCCCGACGCCGACGGCACCTGCCCCGGCTCCCACCCGGTCAAGGCGAAGCTCTCGAGCAAGATCTTCCACCTTCCGGGGATGCTGAACTACGAGCGCACCGCGCCCGACCGGTGCTACGTGGACCCCGATGCCGCCGAGTCCGACGGGCTCCGCGCCGCCAAGCGCTGAGCCGCACCAGCACACAACCCAGGGAGAGCCCATGAAGGTCGTGGTCGACTTCGACTGCTGCGTGAGCACGGGATCGTGCGCACGGGTCGCGCCAGAGGTCTTCGAGCTGCGCGACGACGGCTACCTCTACGTCCTGCAGGAGGAGCCCCCCGAGGCGCTCCACGACCAGGTCCGCGAGGCCGCCGAGCTCTGTCCCACAGGCGCCATCAAGCTGGAGTAGGTGCGGGAGGGTTCCGTCGGTGACGGGCCCCGCTAAGGCTGGGTGAGAGCGTGGACGCTGGCGATGCCGTCGGCGGTGCGGAGGTCTGCCAGGAGGGCGTCGGGGGCCGGTTGGTCGAGCGCCAGCACCATCAGCGCCATCTCCCCTGCGGGCGAACGCCCCAAGTGCAGGTCCGAGATGTTGACGCCGGCCTGTCCGAGGGCGGTGGTGACGAGGCCGATCATCCCGGGCCGGTCGTCGTTGCGGACCACCACCAGGTTGTCGGCGGGGGGCAGCTCCACCGTGTGGTCGTCGAGCATGACGATCCTCGGCTCGCCCTTCACGCCCGTGAGGGTGCCGGCGAGGGCGTGCCCCCCGCCCCGCAGGGTGATGAGGTTCACGAAGTCATGCGCGGCCGAGACGGTGGTCTCACGCACCTCGACGCCGTGCTCCTCGGCCATCTGGGGGGCGTTGACGTAGGACACCGAGTCCGCGCCGGCTCCGGTGAAGAGGCCCTTCAGCACCGACAGCGAGAGGATCCGGGTGTCGGCGTCGGCCAGCTGGCCCTGGTACTCGACCTCGAGCACCGCGGGCGCGCCCTCCACCATGGCCGCGAACAGGGAGCCCAGACGCTCAGCCAGCGGCAGGAAGGGCCGCACCGTCTCCGAGGCCTCGCTGGCGGCGATGTTGACGGCGAAGGGCACGAACTCGCCGCCGAGGGCCAGCTGAACCTGCTCGGCGATGGTGGCACCGGCCTTGTCCTGCGCCTCCACCGTGCTGGCGCCCAGGTGCGGCGTGACGACCACGCTGTCGAGCTCGAAGAGGGGCGACTCGGTTGTGGGCTCGGTGGTGAACACGTCGAGGGCGGCGCCGGCCACCTGGCCGGCCCGCACGGCCTCGGCGAGAGCGTCTTCGTCGATGATGCCGCCCCGGGACACGTTCACGACGCGCAGGCCCGGCTTGGCCTTGGCGAAGAGCTCCTTGCCGAACAGCCCGATGGTCTCGGGGGACTTGGTCACGTGGATGGTGACGAAGTCGGCCCGGGCGACGAGCTCGTCGAGGCCGCAGAGCTCGATGTTGAGCTGGCGCGCACGCTCGGCCGAGACGTAGGGGTCGTGGGCGACGAGGTGCATCCCGAAGGCGTGGGCGCGCTGCGCCACGAGGGTTCCGATCCGACCGAGGCCGACGATGCCGAGGACCTTGCCGTGCAGCTCGACGCCCTCCCACCGGCTGCGCTCCCACTTCCCGGCCTTGAGGGCGGAGTGGGCCTGGGGAACGTTGCGGGCCTGGGCCAGCAGCATGGCCATGGTGTGCTCAGCGGTGGTGAGGATGTTCGACTGCGGGGCATTGACGACCATGACCCCGAGGCGGGTGGCGGCGGCGACGTCGACGTTGTCGAGGCCGATCCCCGCCCGGCCGACGACCACCAGGTCGCTCCCGGCTTCGAGCACCTCGGCGGTCACCTGCGTCGATGACCGGATGATCAGCGCCGCCGCGCCCCGGACCGCCTCAACCAGCTCCTCCGGTGAGAGCCCCAGACGGACGTCGACCTCGTGTCCGGCCTTGCGCAGGTCGTCGAGACCGGCATCGGCGAGCTTCTCAGACACAAGGATGCGGGCCATGCCCCATCGTGGCCCCGATCCGGCCCGATGGCGAACCGGGTAACGGCCTCGCCGGCGCTGTTCCAGTTCGGTGACGGTCGGTGGGATCTCGCCTTGCCGAGCGGCCCTCCGGGTACGTGCCAACCATGGCATCGACGACCGCCGACCACTTCGGGATGCCCCGGGTCTCCACCATCAGCGGTGCCCTGGTCCTGGCGGCGTGCCTGTTCGTCACCACCCTCTGCCTGGGGTTCTCCGTCCTGTGGCTGGTCGACTCCTCCATGGAGCCGGGCTGGTGGCTCGTCGGCCTCCCCGCGGCGGCCTTCGTGGCCTTGGGCGTCTCCGCCTTCGCCGACAACACGTGGTCGGCCCGGGCGACGCGCACGACCGAGCTCGGCAACACCACCCGGCTCTTCGCCCTCGTGAGCGTGCTCCTGTTGGCCCCCACCGCGCTGATGCAGCTGGTGGCGGCCGAGGACGAGGTCCACCCACGCGGCATCGACGGGGCGTGCCCGTCCGAGCGCCTCCCCGACCACGGCTACGACGACCTCGCACCGGGCTCCGCGCAGGAGCAGGCCGTGCGATGCCTGTCGTGGTGGGGCGTGGTGACAGCCGAGGGTGGCACCTACGGAGGCGAGGCGCAGGTGACCCGCGAGCAGATGGCTTCCTTCCTCGACCGGGTGTTGGCAGCCGCCGGTCACGACCTCCCCGTCGCCCGAGCTCGCTTCGACGACACCGAGGGCTCCGTCCACCAGCCGGCGATCGCCCGGGTGGCGGCGGCTGGGCTCATGGGTGACCCCGACGGCGGCACCTTCTCCCCCGTCGCCACCGTCAGTCGTGCGGAGGTGTCGAGCCTGGTGGCCCGCGCCCACACGGCGCTGACCGGAGAGGAGCTGCCCGCTCCGGTGGGCAGGCCGTTCCTCGACCTCCGCGACCACCCGCACGCCGACAACGTGGAGGCAGTCGCCCTTGCCGGCATCGCCGCCGGGAGCGGTGCGACGTTCCGGCCCGACGTCCCCGTCGACCGGGCGCAGCTGGCGGTGATCCTCGCCCGGACCCTCGACCTCTGGGTCGAGCAGGGCGCCGCCGAGCTCCCGGATCAGGCGAGCAGGTCGGCGATGCGGCGGACGCCCTCGGCGAGGTCGTCGTCGCCCAAGGCGAACGACAGCCGAGCGTAGCCCGGAGCGCCGAACGCCTCCCCGGGGATGAGGGCCACCTTGGCCTCCTCGAGGATCAGCTCGCAGAGCTCGAGCGAGGTCGCCGGCGTGCGGCCGCGGAGAGGTCGGCCGAGGGCGCCCTCGAACGAGGGGAAGGCGTAGAACGCTCCCTCCGGCTCGGCGCACTCGACCCCGGGGATGGTCTGGAGCATCGAGTGCATCGTCTGGCGCCGGCGGTCGAAGGCGCTGCGCATGGCGACGACGTCGTCGAGGCCACCCGACACCGCGGCCAGGGCAGCCCGCTGGGAGACGTTGGCCACGTTGGACGTGGCGTGCGACTGGAGGTTGGCCGCAGCCTTCACCACGTCGGCCGGGCCGACCATCCACCCCACCCGCCAGCCGGTCATGGCGTAGGTCTTGGCCACCCCGTTGGTCACCACGCAGCGGTCGGCCAGCTCGGGGACGAGCACCGGCATCGACGAGAACACGTGGTCGCCGTAGGTGAGGTGCTCGTAGATCTCGTCGGTGACGACCCAGATGCCGCGCTCGAGCGCCCAGCGGCCAACCGCCTCCACCTGGGCGGGCGAGTACACCGCACCGGTGGGGTTGGAGGGAGAGACGAACACCAGGACCTTGGTCCGCTCGGTGACGGCCGCGTCGAGCTGGTCGAGACTGACCTTGAAGCCGGTGGAGACGTCGGTCGGCAGGACCACGGGGACGCCACCGGCGAGGGCGATCGGCTCGGGGTAGGTGGTCCAGTAGGGCGCCGGCAGCAGCACCTCGTCGCCGGGGTCGAGCAGCGTGGCGAAGGTGCTGTAGAGGGCATGCTTGCCGCCGTTGGTGACCAGCACCTGCTTGGCGGCGACCTGGTAGCCGGAGTCGCGGAGGGTCTTGACGGCGATGGCCTCTCGCAGCTCGGGGAGCCCGGCGGCGGGCGAGTACTTGTGGTTCCTGGGGTCGCGGCAGGCGGCCACGGCCGCCTCCACGATGTGGTCGGGCGTGGGGAAGTCGGGCTCGCCTGCGCCGAAGCCGATGACGTCCTCGCCGGCAGCCTTCAGGGCCTTGTACTTGGCGTCGACTGCGAGGGTCGCCGACTCGGCGATCGCGGCGATGCGGGCGGAGATCCTGGACATGGGGGGTGGTCGCTCCTGATCGGATTCGCCGGTGTGGAGGGCTCCCGCGATAGTGGCACGTGATGAGTGAAACCACCCCCGACATCCGCATCCCGGCCGACCTCCTGCCCGCCGACGGGCGCTTCGGCTGCGGGCCCTCGAAGGTCCGGCGCGAGGCCGTCGAGGCCCTCGCCGCCGTCGCCGGCACGTGGTTGGGCACGAGCCACCGCCAGGCGCCGGTGAAGGACGTGGTCGGCTCCATCCGCCGGGGGCTCACTGAGCTGCTCGGCCTCCCCGACGGCTACGAGATCGTGCTCGGCAACGGCGGCACCACCGTGTTCTGGGACATCGCCACCTTCGGGCTGATCGAGTCGCACAGCCAGCACCTGGTGTTCGGGGAGTTCTCGTCCAAGTTCGCTGCCGCCGCCGACGCCGCCCCCCACCTCGGGCCGGCCGAGGTGATCGAGGCCCCAGTGGGCAGCCACCCCACCCCCCGGGCCGATCCGTCGATCGACGCCTACGCCCTGACCCACAACGAGACCTCCACGGGCGTGGCCATGGAGCTGCGCCGGCCCGAGGGCACCTCGGCCGACGACGCCCTGGTGCTCGTCGACGCCACGTCGGCCGCCGGCGGTATCCGCTTCGACGCCAGCCAGGTCGACGCCTACTACTTCGCCCCGCAGAAGAACCTCGCGGCCGACGGCGGGCTCTGGATCGCCGCGTGCTCGCCCGCCGCCATCGACCGCATCAGTCGCATCAGCGGCACCGGACGGTGGATCCCCACCTCCCTCGACCTCGTGACCGCCCTCGACAACAGCCGCAAGGACCAGACCTACAACACGCCCGCCCTCGCCACGCTGTTCCTGCTCGACCAGCAGCTGCGCTGGCTCAACGGCAATGGCGGCATGGACTTCGCCGCCGGTCGCAGCGAGGCGTCGGCCGCCATCCTCTACGGATGGGCCGAGGCCTGCGACTACGCCACACCCTTCGTCGCCGACCCCGCCATGCGCAGCCCCGTGGTCGGCACCATCGACCTCGACGACGCCATCGACGCCAACGCCGTCAGCTCCGTCCTCCGGGCCAACGGCATCGTCGACACCGACGCCTACCGCAAGCTGGGCCGCAACCAGCTACGGGTTGGGATGTTCCCCGCCGTGGAGCCCGACGACGTGGCTGCCCTCACCGCTTGCATCGACCACGTGGTGGCGCACCTGTCCTGACGCCTCCCCGGCGGCGGGCCCGGGGCCACGCCGGTTCGCCGCTGACATCGACGTCAGCGAACGTGGCAGGATCTCTCCGCGAAACCGACACCGAGGGAGACCAGCCAGATGCCGACCAGAGCCGAGGTCCATGCCGAGCTGACCGGACCGGGAGGCATGTTCGAGGTCACCACCGAGGTGATCGACGGCGTGGAGATGAAGGCCTACAAGGAGCGTCTCCCCTCGTTGCGGGTCGTCGCCGAGCTCGGCGCCGCCCGGGGCGACGACCAGACCTTCATCGTCTACGGCAACCGCCGCTGGGGCTTCGCCACGTTCATCGCCGAGGCCAACTCGGTCTCGAACCACCTGCGGGACGACTGCGGCGTCGGGCACAGCGACCGGGTGGCCGTGCTGTCGGCCAACAACCCCGAGTGGTGCCTGGCCTTCTGGGCGACCGTCGACCTCGGCGCCATCCTCGTGGGCCTCAACGGGTGGTGGAAGACCGAGGAGATCGTCTACGGGCTCCAGGACTCCGGCTCGAAGGTGCTCGTGGCCGACCGCGGCCGCTTCGAGCGGATCGCCGACCGCCTCGGCGACCTGCCAGACCTCGAGGCCGTCTACCTCATCGACGCCGACCCTGGCGACTTCCCGGACGCCGGGGCCTCGGGGGTGGCCGTCCGCCGCTTCGCCGAGCTCACCGCCGACCCCACGCCCACCATGCGCGACACGCCGATCGACGAGGCCGACCCGGCGGTCATCTTCTACACCAGCGGCACCACCGGGAAGCCCAAGGGCGCCATCTCCACCCACCGGTCGATGATCGCCAACCTCCAGAACACGATGTACAACGCCATCGCCGGGGGCATGCTCGGTGGCGGCGCCGTCTTCGACCAGAGCACCCAGAATGCCTCACTGCTCACCTCCCCGCTCTTCCACGTCTCGGGCTGCCACTCGGGCCTCGTGGTCGGCCTGCTCGGCGGCATCAAGCTGGTGATCCCCCAGGGCCGCTTCGAACCGGTGAAGGCCATGGAGCTCATCGAGCAGGAGAAGGTCACGGTCTGGGCCACCGTGCCCACCATGGTCTGGAGGCTTGTGGAGCACCCCGAGCGCCACGACCACGACCTCTCGTCGGTCACCTCCGTCGCCTACGGCGGCTCCCCCTCCGCCGGCGAGCTGCAGCGTCGGGTGCAGGAGACGTTCCCCAACGTGCGCACGCTCGGCAACGCCTACGGCCTCACCGAGTCCAGCTCGGTCGCCACCGTCAACAGCGGCCAGGACTTCCTCGACCGGCCGGACTCCGTGGGGCGGGCCATGCCCGTGGTCGACCTCCGGGTCGTCGACGCCGACGGCAACGACGTCCCCACCGGTGCGACCGGCGAGATCTGGATCAAGGGTCCGATCATCATGCCCGGGTACTGGGGCAAGCCCGAGGCCTCGGCCGAGGCGGTGACCGACGGCTGGTTGCACTCCGGCGACGTGGGCTACCTCGACGACGAGGGCTTCCTCTACATCACCGACCGGGCCAAGGACATGATCATCCGGGGCGGCGAGAACATCTACTGCGTCGAGATCGAGAACCGGCTGGTCGAGCACCCGGCCGTGGCCGACGCCGCCGTCATCGGCGTGGCCCACCCGAGCCTCGGCGAGGAGGTCAAGGCGGTCGTCCAGGTCGAGCCGGGGGCGTCCATCAGCGAGGACGAGGTCAGGTCGTGGGTGGCCGAGGCACTCGCCAACTTCAAGGTCCCGGCCTACGTCGAGCTCGTCGACGACAAGCTCCCGCGCAACGCCTCGGGCAAGCTGCTCAAGAACGTGCTGCGGGGCGAGGGAGAGGTGAGCTTCGCCGAGACGATGTAGGTCCTCGGCCCGTCTCCGGTGCTACTCGAGCGTCACCATCCGGGTGAGGCCGGTGATCTCGAAGAGCTTGCGGAGCTGGGGGCTCACCGCCCGGATCGAGACAGCCCCGCCGCCGTCGCGCACCGCGGTGATGCCGGCGACGAGTGACGACAGCCCGGCGGAGTCGACGAAGCCGACGGCACCGAGGTCGAGGATCACGTGGCGACCGGCCATGTCGCCGAGGTTCACGATCTCCTCGGCCAGGCGGGCGACGGTGTAGGCGTCGAGCTCGCCGCGCAGGGCGAGGACGGTCCGGGCGCCGTCGGCCGCCACCTCCACGTCGAAGGATGGGGCGTCAGAGGTGGCGTGGTCAGCGGGGTCGGTCACTCGGACTCCTCCGGAAAGACGGCGTGGCGGGTGGCGCTGACGACCGTGCGGTCCCACGACTGGTTGACGATGAGCTCGTCCACCATGGCATCGACGATGAAGAGACCACGACCGGTGAGCTGCTCCGGGGTCGGCAGCTCTGCGAAACGGGTGAGCTCCTGGGTGAACCCGCCGCCGTCGTCGGCGACCTCGACCACCAGGTCGGTGCCGCGGGCCTCGCCCCGCAGGGTGATGCTGCCCACCGATCCGGTGGCGAAGCACACCGCGTTGGTGCACAGCTCGGAGGCGACCAACAGCTGGTCGGCCACGGTCGCCTCGTCGAGGCCCTGATGGCGCAGCCAGTCACCGAACAGCGATCGGGCCACGGGGACCGACACCAGGTGCGGCGTGAACCGGTGCTCGAACGGGCCCAGCAGACGGGTTCCGTCCGGCGGTGGTGGACAGCGCCTGCGGACCACGAGGGCCAGGCTGTCGTCGTGACGCTGGGCCCCGGCCAGGGCACGCTCGATGAGCACACGAGGGAGGTGTCGGGCCGGGTACCCCGAGGTCTCGGCGGCCGCCGTCTTGAGGTCGGCGATGCCGGCGAGGATGTCCCGTCGGGCCTCGATGAGGCCGTCGGTGTAGAGCACCGCCGTCTCCGACCGACCGAGGTGGACCTCGGTGAGCTTGAAGCTGCCGGCACCCGGCCAGCCCAGGGGGATCCCCGGCGCCGCCACCTCCTCGACCTCACCGTCGGAGCGGACGACCAGCAGCGGTGGGTGGCCGCCGCCGGCCAGCACCAGGCGTCCGGTGGCGGGCGTGTAGCGACCCACGAGGACCGTGGCCACGAGGTCGCGGTTCGTGCGGGCGAGGAGGTCGTCGGCACGTTCGACGAGGCGGTCCATGGGGAAGCCCTCGAGCACCAGCACCCGCAGCACGTGGACCACCGCCAGAGCGTCCTTGGTGGCCGCCACCCCCTTGCCGATCACGTCGACGACGAGGAGGTGGAGGTCGCCGTCGGGCAGGACCTGCCAGTCGTAGAGGTCACCGCCGGTCGGAGCCGACCGGTCGGCCGAGAGGTAGTGGACGCCGAGCTCGACACCGTCGACCTCGGGCTGGGGCGGCTGCACCGCCTCCTGGAGCTGGTGGACGTTCGTCCGCTGCGCCTGCTCGCTGGCGGTGAGGCGGAGCAGCTCGATCTCGTAGAGGGACCCGTCGCGGACGATCGCCGGTCGAAGGGTCAACACGATGCCCTCCTGGCCGCCCGGGCCCAGGAGCGGGGCCGAGAGGACCTCGACCGGGATTGGGGTGCCATCGGGCAGGACCCACACGTCGGCGACCGGCCGCTCCTCAGGGAGACCCTCCCCGATCGGCTCGAGCGGGAGCGGTGCGGCCGGCCCGGGTGCCGCCAGGTCGGCCAGGTGGGACCCGACCAGGACGTCAGCGGGCCGGGCGAGCAGCGTGACGGCCGCGTCGTTGGCATAGGTGACGACGTCGTCCGGGTCGAGCACCAGCACCGCGTCGGCGACGGCGTCGAGCACGCGGCGATGCCACGACCCGCCTCTGGCCGCCCGCCACGTGCGCGATGACGCGACGAAACGAGCGGTGCTCTCGCCTCCCACGACGATCACGCTAGCGCCGGGCCCCGTGCCCCCGACCCGATCGCGGCCCGGGACCGCGACGGGCGGTCAGGCGTCGGCGGCCAGGCGCAACCCACCGGCCTGCCACCGCGCCGAGGGCGGGAAGAAGTTCCGGTAGGTCGGCCGAACGTGGTCGCGAGGCGTGAGGCAAGACCCGCCGCGGAGCACCACCTGGTTGGACATGAACTTGCCGTTGTACTCACCGATCGCCCCCTCGGCCGGCCGGAAGCCCGGGTAGGCCACATAGGGGCTGGAGGTCCACTCCCACACGTCGCCGAAGGCCTGGCGCACCCCTCCACCGGCGGCAGCCGGAGCGGGGCGGGGGTGCGGCGCCCCGGTGGCGGGAGCGTGGGGATCGAGCAGGTTGCCCTCCACCGCCTGACCAGCCACGGCATGCTCCCACTCCGCCTCGAGGGGCAGGCGGCAGCCCGCCCAGCGGGCGAAGGCGTCGGCCTCGTAGTGGCTCACATGGCAGACCGGCTCGGCCAGGTCTACCGGCCGCTCACCGGCGAGGGTGAAGATCCGCCAGGCGTCGCCTTCCCGCCGCCAGTGGAGCGGCGAACCCCAACCCTCGGCCTGCACCGCCGCCCAACCGTCGGAGAGCCAAAGCTCGGCCCGCTCGTAGCCGCCGTCGTCGATGAAGGTCAGCCACTCGCCGTTGGTGACGAGGCGGTTGGCCAGCCGGTAGGGCTGGAGGAACACCGGGTGCCGGGGGGCTTCGTTGTCGAACGAGAAGCCATCGGGCTCCCCGCCGACCTCCACCAGCCCTCCCTCCAGGTCGACCCAGCCCTGCGGGGTGAGGTCGACGGCCGGGTCGCACTCGTCGGGCACGTACGCCGGGGCCAGGGGGTTGCACGAGAGCACGTGCTTGATGTCCATGAGCAGCAGCTCCTGGTGCTGCTGCTCGTGGTGGACCCCGAGCTCGATCCTCGGCGCGGCCAGCCCGGTCCAGGTGCGCTCGTCCACGGCGGCCACGAGGCCGGCCATGGCAGCGTCGACAGCCCGGCGGTACTCACCGACCTCGGCGACGGTGGGCCGGGAGATGAGACCCCGCTCGGCCCGTGGGTGACGCTCCCCCACCTGCTCGTAGTAGCTGTTGAAGAGGTAGCCGAAGCCCGGGTGGAACGGCTCGTGGCCCGGCGCCAGCTCACCGAGCAGGAAGGTCTCGAAGAACCAGGTGACGTGGGCCCGATGCCACTTGGTGGGGCTCACGTCGGGCATCGTCTGGACCACCTGGTCCTCGGGGGCGAGGACGGCGGCGAGGCGCTCGGTGGCGTCGCGGGTGGCCTGGTAGCGGTCGAGCAGCGCCTCGCGGTCGATCACGTCGGTCGCCTCGCTGGCGGTGCCCGATGATGCGGTGACCGCCATCAGCGGTGCCCGAACCGTGCTTCGACCCACATGGTGTTGCGGATCGGAGGAAGTGTGGTGCAGCTGCTCGCTCGCGTCATCGGATCTCCCGTGTCGAGGTCGTCCAGTGGTACGAGTCTGCCCGCTCGGGCGGATCGGGTGTCGGCAATGGTGCGGGTCCTGGATCAGCCGCCCGAGACGTCCTGCACGCGGGTCTTGCCCTCGGAGATCCAGGGCATCATCCCGCGCAGCTCGGCACCGACATGCTCGATCTGGTGTGCCTCACCCGCCGCCTCGAGCTCCTTGAAGCGCTTGCGGCCGCCCCGGCTCTCGGCGATCCACTCCTCGGCGAAGGCACCGCTCTGGATCTCACCGAGGATCTCCTTCATCCGCGCCTTGGTGTCGGCGTCGATGATGCGGGGGCCGCGGGTGAGGTCGCCGTACTCGGCGGTGTCGGAGATCGAGTAGCGCATGCCACCGATGCCCTGCTCGTACATGAGGTCGACGATGAGCTTCAGCTCGTGGAGGCACTCGAAGTAGGCCGACTCGGGCTGGTAGCCCGCCTCGACGAGGGTCTCGAACCCGGCCTGCACCAGGGCGGTGACCCCGCCGCACAGCACCACCTGCTCGCCGAAGAGGTCGGTCTCGGTCTCCTCCTCGAAGGTGGTCTCGAGCACGCCGGCGCGGGCCCCGCCGATGGCGTCGGCGTAGGACAGGGCAAGGTCGCGGGCCTTGCCGGATGCGTCCTGGGCCACGGCGATGAGGCACGGCACGCCGCCACCCTCGGTGTAGGTGCGCCGCACCAGGTGACCAGGGCCCTTGGGGGCGACCATGGCCACGTCGACGCCGTCGGGCGGGGTGATCTGGCCGAAGCGGATGTTGAAGCCGTGGGCGAAGAAGAGGGCGTCGCCATGCGACAGGTTGGGAGCGATCTCGGCCTCGTAGACGTCGCGCTGCTCGGTGTCGGGCAGCAGCACCATCACCAGGTCGGCCTCGGCCACGGCGTCGGCCACGGTGGCGACCCTCAGGCCGGCTTCGGTGGCCTTGGCTCGGGAGGAGGAGGCCTCGCGCAAGCCGACGCGGACGTCGATGCCCGACTCCTTGAGGTTGAGGGCGTGGGCATGGCCCTGTGACCCGTAGCCGATGACCGCCACCTTGCGGGCCGCGATCAGCGACCGGTCGGCGTCGGACTCGTAGTAGACGTTTGCTGCCATCGGGGTCATCCCACCTTGTTCTTGACGGCGCGCAGGCGGGATGCCTGGCGCTCGAGCTTGGGCAGCGCCACCCGTCCGGTGCGCTGCAGCTCCACGATCCCGTAGGGCCGGAGGAGCTCTTCGAAGTCATCGATCTTGCCAGGGTGACCCTCGAGGCTCACAGTCAGCTGGTCCTGGCCGACGCTGAGGATGCGCCCCTCGAAGATCTGCACCAGCTCGGTGACCTGGCTGCGGACCTCGGGGAGGGCCCGCACGGTGCAGAGGAGCAGCTCCCGCTCGACGGCCTGGGCGGGGTCGAGCTCGCTGATCTTGACCACGTTGACCAGCTTGAACAGCTGCTTGGTGATCTGCTCGAGGGGCGTGGCCTCGACGTCGACGACGACAGTGATGCGACTGAAGCGGTCGTCGTCGGTGGGAGCCACGGCGAGGGAGAAGATGTTGTAGCCCCGGCGCGAGAACAGCCCCGCGACCCGGGCGAGCACGCCAGCCTTGTTCTCGACGAGGACCGACAGGATGTGGTGGCGCTGCGCCATCAGATGTCCTTCCGCTGTTGGAACGGCGGCACCTGGATGTCGTCGTTGGTGGCGCCAGAGGCGACCATCGGGAAGACCTTCTCCCGGCTGTCGGTGCGGAAGTCGATCACCACGGGTCGGTCGTCGATCTCGTTGGCCTTGTCGATGACGGGCTGGACCTCCTCGGGCGACTCCGCCCGCAGGCCCACGCAGCCCATGGCTTCGGCCCACTTCACGTAGTCGGGGACGTCGGGCGAGAGGTACACCTCGGAGTAGCGCTCGTCGTAGAACATCTCCTGCCACTGGCGGACCATGCCGAGGTAGGCGTTGTTCAAGATGGCGATCTTGACCGGGATGCGCTCGGTGGTGGCGGTGACGAGCTCCTGGGCGGTCATCTGGAAGCAGCCGTCACCGTCGATCGCCCAGACCATGCGGTCGGGCATGCCCACCTTGGCCCCGATGGCGGCCGGGACGGCGAAGCCCATGGTGCCGAGGCCCCCGGAGTTGATCCAGGTGTAGGGGTGGTTGTAGCGCCAGTACTGGCTGGCCCACATCTGGTGCTGGCCCACGCCCGAGCAGACGATGGCGTCGTCGGGCGCCGAGTCGCGCAGGGCCTCGATGACGGACTGCGGCTTGAGGGCGTCGCCCTCCTCGTGGGGTTCGTAGCCGTAGGGGAACTGCTCCTGCCAGCCGCTGATGGTGGTGCGCCAGGCGCTGCGGTCGGGAGCCTCGATGCCGCCGGCCTGGAGGTCGCGGATGGCGGAGATCAGGTCCTCGATGACCAGGCGGCAGTCGCCCACGATGGGCACGTCAGGGTTGCGCACCTTGCCCAGCTCGGCCGGGTCGATGTCGACGTGGATGATCTTGGCGTCGGGGGCGAAGCCGTCGAGCTTGCCGGTGACCCGATCGTCGAAGCGTGCGCCGAGGGCGATGAGCAGGTCGGCCCGCTGCATGGAGGTGACGGCGGTGTAGTTGCCGTGCATGCCCGGCATGCCGAGGCACAGCTCGTGGTCGTCGGGGAAGGCGCCCCGGGCCATGAGGGTGGTGACCACGTGGATGCCGGTGAGCTCGACCAGCTCCTTCAGCGCCTCGGCGGCCCGCGCCTTGAGGATGCCGCCGCCGGCGTAGATCACCGGCTGGCGCGACTCCAGGATGAGCCGAGCCGCTTCCTTGATCATCTTCGGGTGGCCGATGGTGGTGGGCTTGTAGCCCGGCAGGTCGAGCGAGTCGGGCCAGTGCCAGTCCATGGTGGCGGTGGAGACGTCCTTGGGGATGTCGATCAGCACCGGGCCGGGACGGCCTGTGGTGGCGATGTGGAAGGCCTCGCGCACCACGTTTGGGATGTCCTGGGCGTCGGAGAGCAGCCAGTTGTGCTTGGTGATCGACATGGTGATGCCGGTGGTGTCGCACTCCTGGAAGGCGTCGGTGCCGATGGCGGAGTAGGGCACCTGGCCGGTGACGACCACCAGCGGGGTGGAGTCCATGTAGGCGTTGCACAGGGGGGTGACGATGTTGGTCGCCGCCGGGCCGCTCGTGACCATGGCCACGCCCGGCCGGCCGGTGGCCATGGCGTAGCCCTCGGCCATGTGGCCGGCACCCTGCTCGTGGCGCACCAGGATGTGGCGGATCGAGCTGTCGATGATGGGGTCGTAGACCGGCAGGATGGCGCCACCGGGAAGGCCGAACATGACCTCCACCTGCTCCATCTCGAGGCTCTTGATGAGGGCCTGGGCCCCGGTCAGCTTCATGGCGCTCCTACTGGCTTGCTCGTGTGTCCGGTGGCGGGCGTCGGGGATGGGCGAACGGTCGGAAAACTGCGACGACCTCCCGCTGGGGAGGTCGTGAGCGCACGCGTGTGGTGGACGGCGTGCGCTAGATCAGGCGTACGAGGATGAGGTCGGCGGTCATCACGGCGCCCAGTGTCGCAGCGTTGCGCGGAGATGACAAGGCGGTGTGGGCGGACGAGGCACGCGCCGTTGCCCACGACGGCCGCCTGGCGGAGGCGGCCGCCCGAGAGACCCCTGTGCTCGAGGTGATCACCGGGCTGTGGGACGAGCTGACGGCGCTGGCCGGCGAACCCGACAGCTGAGAGGCGGGTCAGGCTGGGTCGGCCTCGGCGTCGTCGTCGGTGGGGCTCGTCTTGCCGGTGCGGGTGGCACGGAGGCGGTTGTGGAACCCGCAGAGGAGGCGGGCGTTGGCCAAGGTGGTGAGCCCGCCGGCGGCGGCCGGCTCGATGTGGTCGACCTGGCACCGATCGAGAGGCTCGTCGCAGGTGGGGTGCTGACAGCGACGGTCACGGACCTGCGCTGCCCGGCGAGTGGCACCCCGGAAGAACCGCTGCCTCACGCCGACGTCGATCACACGTGACGCCCCATCGAAGACCACCCGCTCCACCTCCGCCTCGGTCAGCCACGGCACCAACGATCCCGGTGTCACCACCGCACCGTTCGCCAGCTCGCACACCCGCCCCGCAAACGTCTCCAAGCCCACCAGCACCGAGAACAGCGGCGCTGGCCGCTGCGCGCCTTCCGGCGTGGAGCCGGACCGGGTGGCCATCTCCACCAGCGCATCAGCACGGCGTTGCGCCGGGGTGCGAGCCAAGTCGTCGACGCACGGCGTGCGCCCAAGGCGGTCGGTGGCCTCGCGCCAGTCGGCCTCGAACATCTCCCGCTCCAATCGAGCGAGCTCGCCGCCCACGATCGAGCCGCCCACCGGGTCGAGCGTCACCTTTCCGAACCACATGCCGTCGATCGACGGGGACAGGTGCACCGCCCGCAGCGCCCGCTGCGCGTCCGCAGCGTCTTCCACCGCGTCGGGTGCCGCCAGCTGACACCAATAGGCAACCGCCCGTTGGAACGCCGAGAACCGCAACGACGTCGCGTGGCCCACCAACAGCTCCTCATCACGGGCGAAGGCCCGCGCGTCCAACGCCTCGGCACGGGCCAAGAGCACGACGTGGGCGGCACCGATGCGACCGGCGCGCCACGCCTCATCGACAACAGGCATCGACCGGCACGAACGACCAGCCAGGATCCGTCGCCGCGCCTCGGACTGCGGCACCCGGAGCCTCCACGCCAACCACGCCGCCCCAGAGCGCGCACCGTCATCGGCCCACGACCTGGAGGCGTCGAACCTCGCCGACACCCGGGCCTGCAACGCCTCCAGGCGCTGGGCGTGCTCCTGCAGGGCAACCACCGCGTCGGCCAGCTCGGCATCAACGAGCCGGTCCGCGGCAGCGAATGCCTCCCCGATCCCGTCTGCCAACGACCCGAACATGCACCCATTCTCCACCGGGGGTATGACAGTGACCTTCCACGCGAAAAGGTCAACGTGCGTCCGGCCCAATGAGCTTGCGCACCCGAACCGGCAGTCGGCATGACCCTCGGGCGGGCATCCTGGGGAGGTGGATGAGGACGAGGTAGAGCGTGCTGAGACGTTCCCCGTCGAGGGGTCCCGCGCCCTCTCCGAGCGACTGGGGATCGGCCCGGGCACGAGGGTGGCGGTGCTGCACGCACCGGAGGGGTTCGACGACCTGCTCGGGCCGGTGCCCGACGGAGCCGACGTCCGCCACGGCCTGAAGCGCAGCGACTCCGTCGACCTGATCCTGGGCTTCGTGCCGAGCCGGTCGCACCTGGCGCGCAACGTCGACTGGCTCGTCGCCACCATCCGCCCCAGTGGTGCCTTCTGGGTGCTGTGGCCCACCGGGCGATCCGGGCTGGAGACCGACCTGTCGGAGGGGGCCATCCACGAGGTGGCACAGCCGCTCGGCTGGGTGGGCACCGACGTCATCACCGTGGGCCCCGACTGGTCCGCCCTCAGGCTGGCGGCGCAGCCCTCCTCGTCGTAGCGACCGGCCGCCGCATGCAGGTGCGCGCGCCGGGGTCGAGCCCGGCGGCCGCCTCGTGGGCCACGAGCGCCCGAAGCTCGGGCCCGACGGCGTCATCGGCGATGCGGCGGAAGCCGAGGTGCTCGTACAGCGAGGCGTTCCACGCCACCTCCGTGAAGGTGGTGAGGGTGAGCGCCGGGAGCCGGTGGGCTCCCGCCCACGCCTCCACCGCATCGAGCAATCGCCGGGCCAGCCCCCTGCCCTGGTGCTCGGGGTCGACGCTGATCTGCTCCACGTGAGCGCAGCCGTCGATCAGGTCGACCACCACGTAGCCGACGGCCTCGTCGGCGTCGTCGACCTCCACCCAGGCGCGCCCCGCCTCCGCGTACGCGACCAGGACCTCCACGGCGAGGGGCTCATCAGCGGCGACGGCATCCAACCCCACCTCGGCAAAGGCGGCACCGGCGGCCCGCTCGATGCTGCGGAGCCGTTCGGCATCAGCGGCGCGGGCCAGGCGGATCACCTGCTCATGATCCTCCCTTGACCGGGGTGATGCGACCGAGATTAGAATACGGATCCGTCTCGGAATGGAAGAGCGCCGGATGACCTCTGCGACCATCACCACCGTCCCGCCCGACGCCGCTCCCGGCCCCATGGTCCCCGACCGGGCGAGCGTGCTCAGCCTCCGGGCCGAGGGTGCGGCCACCTTCATCGTCGCCCTGGCTGCCTACCAGGCGCTTGGCGCCGGCTGGCTGCCCTTCTCCCTCATCTTCCTGGCGCCCGATCTCTCGATGCTGGGCTACCTGCGAGGACCGGTCACCGGCGCCCGGGCATACAACCTTGGCCACAACCTTGTCCTGCCGGTCGCCCTCGGCGCTGCCGGACTCGCCCTCACCCTGGTAGGCGTGCAGGCGGTCGCCCTCATCTGGGTGGCACACGTCGGCCTCGACCGGGCGCTGGGCTTCGGCCTCAAGTCCCCGGCCGGCTTCCGACACACCCACCTGGGCACCGTCGGGCGTGGCTGATGCCCGTCGCCCCGGGCGGCCACGACGCCCCGAGGTCGACCGGGACGTGCTCGAAGCCACCCTCGCCCTGGTCGCGGAGGTGGGCTTCACCGCCACCACCGTCGAGGCCGTGGCGACCCGCGCCGGGGTGGGAAGGGCGACGATCTACCGTCGCTGGCCCAGTCGGGAGGCGTTGCTGATGGCGGCTGCCGGCGAGCTCGCCGGGCCGGCCCCCGCGCCTGACACCGGTTCGCTCCGCGGGGATCTGGAGGAGATCCTCATCGGCCTCGCTGACGACCTCGGCTCGGGGCCCGCCCCCAGTGTGCTGGCTGACATCGCCGCCGAAGCCGGCCGCAACCCCGAGCTTCGCCGCCTGCTGGATGCCCACATCCACGCCCGGCGGCAGGCCTCGCTCGAGGTCCTCGAGCGAGCCGCCGCCCGCGGCGAGCTGCATGCTGGCACCGCCCACGAGATCGTCATCGACCTCCTCGCCGGTGCCGTTCTGTACCGGCTCACCTTGCGGGCCTCCGCCGTCGACGCATCGATCATCGCCGAGATCCTCGACACCGTGCTCGAGGGGATCAGCCCCTGAAACCCCCGACCGCGTCGCGCACTGGCCCGGGCAGCTACGCCTCGGTGATGGCGCCTCGTTCGGCGCCGCTGGCGAGGCGGGCGTACTTGGCGAGGACCCCGGTGGTGTAGCGGGGCTCGGGCAGCTTCCAGTCGCTGCGGCGACGCGCCAGCTCGTCGTCGTCGACGAGGAGGTCGATGGTGCGGGCCTCGACGTCGATCACGATGCGGTCGCCGTCGGCCACGAAGGCAATGGGTCCGCCGTCGACCGCCTCGGGTGCCACGTGGCCGATGCAGAAGCCGTGGGTCCCGCCGGAGAACCGCCCGTCGGTGATGAGCGCGGCGTCGCCGCCCCGGCCGGCGCCCTTCATGGCGCCGGTCACCGCGAGCATCTCGCGCATGCCGGGACCGCCCTTCGGGCCCTCGTACCGGATGACCACGACGTCGCCGGCGCGGATCTGGTCGGCGAGGATCGCCTCCATGGCACCGTCCTCGCCGTCGAACACGCGGGCGGTGCCCTCGAAGCGGGTGAAGTCGAGGCCGGCGACCTTCACGACCGAGCCCTTGGGGGCGAGCGAGCCGGTGAGGACGGCGATGCCGCCGGTGGCGTGGATCGGGTCGGAGAGGGGGTGCACCACCTTGCCGTCGGGCGCCGGCGGGTCGAGGTCGGCCAGGTTCTGGGCGACGGTCCGGCCTGTGACGGTGAGGCAGTCGCCGTCGAGCAGGCCGGCGTCGAGCAGCTCGCGCATGACCACGGGCACTCCGCCGATCCGGTCGAGGTCGCTCATGTGGTAGAGCCCGTGCGGCTTGGTGTCGGCGATGTGGGGCACGCGTGCGGCCACCACGTTGAAGTCGTCGAGCGCCAGGTCGACCCGCGCCTCGGCGGCGATGGCGAGCAGGTGGAGCACGGCGTTGGTCGAGCCACCGAGTGCCATCACCACGGCGATGGCGTTCTCGAACGCCGCCTTGGTCATGATCTGGCGCGGCCGGATCCCCGCCTCGAGGAGCCGGACCACGGCCTCGCCGCTGGCCCTGGCGATGCCGTCGCGCCGCTCGTCGACGGCCGGAGCCGAGGCGCTGCCCGGCAGCGACATGCCGAGGGCCTCACCCACCGACGCCATGGTGTTGGCGGTGAACATGCCCGCGCAGGCACCGACCGTGGGGCAGGCGGCCCGCTCGATCTCGTCGAGCTCCTCGCGCGACATGGTGCCGGCGGAGAAGGCGCCGACCGCCTCGAAGACGTCGACGATGTCGATGGCCCTGCCCCTGTGCTGGCCCGGCATGATCGACCCGCCGTAGACGAACACCGACGGCAGGTTGAGCCGAGCGGCGGCCATGAGCATCCCCGGGAGGCTCTTGTCGCAGCCGGCGAAGGACACGAAGCCGTCGAGGCGCTCGGCGTGCATGACGACCTCGACGGAGTCGGCGATGACCTCCCGACTGACCAGCGAGGCCCGCATGCCCTCGTGGCCCATGGAGATCCCGTCGGAGATGGCGATGGTGGTGAACTCGATGGGGAAGCCGCCCGCCGCGCGCACACCCTCCTTGGCGACCTTCGCCAGGTGGGCCAGCGGCATGTTGCACGGCGTCACCTCGTTCCAGGACGAGCACACCCCCACCTGGGGCTTGTCCCAGTCGTCGTCACCCATCCCGATGGCGCGCAGCATCGCCCGCGCCGGCGCCCGCTGGGCACCGTCGGTCACCTCGTGGCTGCGCGTCTTGCTGTCCTCGGCCATGGTCCCGATCCTACGACCGGTAGCGTCGGCGCCGATGACCGTCGTGTTGGCCCAGGGGGTGGTGAAGTGCTGGGGCGCCACGACCGCCCTCGCCGGCGCCACGTTCGAGGTGCACTCCGGCGTGACCGGCCTCCTCGGCGCCAACGGTGCCGGCAAGACGACCCTCCTCGGCCTGCTGCTCGGGTTCCACCGGCCCGACGAAGGGACGCTGCAGGTCCTCGGCCTCGACCCCACCGTGGCCGGCCCGGCGGTGCGCGAGCGCATCGGCTACGCGCCCGAGTACGACGCCCTCCCCGGCGACGAACGGGCCCACGACCTCGTCAGGCACCTGGCGGAGGTGCACGGCCTCCCCCACCGGGAGGCGGTGGGGCGGGCCAGCGACGCCCTGTGGCAGGTGGGTCTGGGCGAGGAGCGCTTCCGACCCGTCGGGACGATGTCGACGGGCCAGCGCCAGCGGGTGAAGCTCGCCGCCGCCCTCGCCCACGACCCCGCCCTCCTCCTCCTGGACGAGCCCACCAACGGCCTCGACCCGGTCCAGCGCGACGAGATGCTGGCCCTCATCAGGCGCATCAGCCACGACATCGGGATCGACGTGGTCCTGTCGTCGCACCTCCTCGAGGAGGTGGAGCGCACCTGCGACGCGGTGGTGATCCTCGGCGACGGGGTCGTCGCCGCCTCCGGCTCCCTCGATGCGCTCCGGGGTGCCGAACGGGGGCTCGCGGTCGATGTCGTCGACGCCGACTCGGCTCACACGCTCCTGGTGGCGCTGGCCGCCGTGGCCCCGGAGCTCCCCGTCGAGCAGGACGGACCGCGGCTCGTGGTCGCCGGCGACGCCGGCACCGCCGCCGACGCGGTCCGCGACGCCGCCGCCCGCGCCGGCGTGCCCCTGCGGCGCCTCGCCCCCCGCACCACCACCCTCGAGGAGGTCTTCCTCGCCTCCGGCGCGGCGACGGGCGAGGCCGGCCGTGGCTGACGCCCGCATCGTCGACCGCGGCTACCGCCCCTACGACGGTCCGCGGAGCGGGACCAGGGGCGCGGTGCGCAGCCTGGCCTGGCACAGCGTGCTGCGCGCCCTCGGCCTCAAGCGCTCCCCGTGGGCGAAGGTCTTCCCCGCTCTCTCGGTCCTGATCGCCTACCTGCCCGCCGCGGTGTTCGTCGGCGTGGCCGCGCTCCTCCCCGAGAACCTCGCAACAGACACCGGCCTCCTGCCCACCTACGCCGACTACTACGGCTTCATCAGCGCCGCCATCATCATCTTCGTGGCCCTGGTCGGCCCGGAGGTGCTGTGCACCGACCGGCGCAACGGCATGCTCGGCCTCTACCTGGCGTCACCCCTCACCCGGGCCACCTACCTCGGGGCCAAGGTCCTCGCCGTGGCCCCGGTGCTGGCGCTGGTGACCCTCGGGCCGCTGCTGTTGCTCCTGGTGGGGCTCACCTTCGCCGACGCCGGGCCCGACGGCATGGTCGACTTCCTCGGGATCCTCGCCCGCATGGTGGCCGGCGGCGTGGTGATCTCGGTGGCGTACACGGCGATCTCCCTGGCGGCCGCCAGCCTCACCGACCGCCGAGCGGTGGCGTCGGCGGCCGTCATCCTCCTGCTCCTGGTGTCGGCGTCGGCCGCGAGCACGCTCGTGGGCATCGGGGGCGACACCCGCATCCAACTGCTCAACCTCTTCTTCCTGCCCTTCGAGCTGGTGCAGCGCATCTACGGCCAAGTCGGCGAGGAGCCCGCCATCGCCACCCTCGAGCTGGTCGCCGCCACCTTTGCGTGGACGGCGGCCGCCGCCGGCGTGGTCTGGGGCCGCTACCGCCGCCTGCAGGTAGCGCGATGATCGAGGTCGAGCGGGCATCGAAGTGGTTCGGCGATGTGGTCGCGGTGTCGGAGGTGACGTGCCGGGTCGGCCCCGGCGTGACCGCCCTCCTCGGGCCCAACGGGGCCGGCAAGTCGACGTTGCTCCGGATGATCAGCGGGCTCACGCCGCCGTCGCAGGGGACGGTCCGCGTCCTCGGCCAGGCGCCGCACGGCTCGCCGGCGCTGTACCGGCGCATCGGCCTCGTCCCCCAGCAAGAAGCCCTCTTCGACCGTCTCAGCGGACCGGCCTTCGTCCGCCTCGCCGCCGACCTCCACGGCCTCGACGCGCCCGGGGAGGCGACCGAACGGGCCCTGAGCGAGGTCGAGCTCGACGGGAGCGACGACCGGCCGCTCGCCACCTACTCCAAGGGCATGCGCCAGCGGCTCAAGGTGGCGCAGGCCATCGTCCACCAGCCCGACGTGTTGCTCCTCGACGAGCCCCTCGAGGGCCTCGACCCCCGCCAGCGCCTCCACCTCATCGGCCTCGTGACCCGCATCGCGGCGTCGGGCCGCTGCGTGCTCGTCTCCAGCCACGTGCTGGAAGAGGTCGAGCGCTTCGGGTCCCGGGTGCTGGTCATCGCCCAGGGCCGACTCGCCGCCGAGGGCGACTTCCGCGCCATCCGCGAGCTCATGGACACCCGGCCCCACCGCCTCCGCCTGCGCTCCGACCGGCCCCGCGAGCTCGCCGCCGCCCTGGTCGCCTCCGGACTCGTCGCCGGCGTCCGGCTCGACGGTGCCGGCACCGTGCTGGTCGACGTCACCGACGTGGCCGCCTTCCGGCGTGGCGTGGCGCCCGCCGCGGTGGAGGCCGGCGCCCGCCTCCTCGAGCTGGTGCCCCTCGACGACGACCTCGAGAGCGTGTTCCGCTACCTGGTGGAGCCCCGATGACGGCGCTGTACCGGCTCCTCCTGCGGAACCAGGCGACCACCGGCCGGGTGCTGGCCCTGTGCGGGCTGGGCCTCGTCGGCGTGCTCCTCGGTGTGGCCATCGGCGCCTCCACCGCCGCCGACCCGCTCGACGAGGGCACGATCCTGATCTCCACGTTCGGCCTGTCCCTCTTCGTGCCGGTCACCAGCCTGGTGCTGGCGGCGACGGTGCTGGGCGAGCCCAACGAGGACGGCACCCTCGTCTACCTGTGGTTGCGGCCCATCGCCCGCTGGCGGATCGTCGCGGTGGCGCTGGCGTCGTCGCTCACCGTGGTGGTGCCGGTCGCTGTCATGCCACTCGCTCTGGCCGCCGCGCTGACCGGCGGGGGTGCCGAGCTCGTCACCGCGACCGTCGCGTCGGTCGCGCTGGCAGCGGTGGCCTACACCGCGGTGTTCACCCTCCTGGGGCTGCGGGTGCAGCGGGCCCTGGTGTGGGGCCTGGCCTACATCCTCGTGTGGGAGGGCTTCGTGGCCCGGGCCGGCTCGGCGGCGTCACAGCTCGCCATCCGCAGCCACACCCGGAGCGTCTTGACCCTCCTGGCTGACGGACCGGAGCGGCTGGCCGACGTCACCATGGCCACCGGGGTGACCGTCCCGCTCTTGGCCGCCGCCGCCGCGGTGGCCCTCACCGTGCGCCGCCTCTCGACCCAGGACGTCAGGTAGCCATGCCCTCCTGGGCCGCCACCAGGACCACCCCCTCGACCACCTCGGTCCGGTGGGCCGGGAGGGCCACCGAGGGGTCGTCGAGGCACGCGCCGGTGCGGAGGTCGAAGCACTGCTTGTAGACCGGTGAGGCGACCACGGGGACGCCGGCGCGGTCGCCGACGATCCCCCGGGCCATCACCGAGGCGCCGCTGAAGGGATCGAGGTTGCCGAGGGCCCACACGCTGCCGTCGGCCAGGCGGAACACCGCCACCTGTTCGCCCTCGACCAGGGCGCACACGCCCGTCTCGGGCACGATCTGCTCGGCCGGGCAGACCGCCACCCACGTGGTCGTCACCTCGGTGCCGGCGCTCATCGTCCACCCACCCCCGCCGTCACGGTCACGGCGACCTCGGAGGCGGCGCGCTCCTCGGCCGAGGCCGGCCGGCGCTGGCCTCGCTCGCGGACGTAGGCGAGATCGACCTCCACCGCCTCCGGCTCGTTCACGAAGGGCGTGAACATGGCCAGCTTGGCCGGGTCGTCGAGGGTCGCGGCCCACTCGCAGCGGTAGGTGTCGACGTGGTGGTCCATGGCCGCCTCCAGCTCGGCGGCGAGGCCCAGCGAGTCATCGACCACCACTCGGCGCAGGTGCTCGAGGCCGCCGTCGAGCTTGTTGAGCCAGGTGGCCGTGCGCTCCAGCCGGTCGGCGGTGCGCACGTAGAACATGAGGAAGCGATCGATGTACCGGACGAGCGTCGCCGTGTCGAGGTCGGTGGCCAGCAGCACCGCGTGCTGGGGCTTCATCCCCCCGTTGCCTCCGACGTAGAGGTTCCAGCCGGCCTCGGTGGCGATGACGCCCACGTCCTTGCCCTGGGCCTCGGCGCACTCCCGAGAGCACCCCGACACCGCCAGCTTCAGCTTGTGCGGTGAGCGCAGCCCCCGGTACCGCTCTTCGAGGGCGATGGCCAGGCTGGTCGAGTCCTGCACCCCGTAGCGGCACCACGAACGCCCGACGCAGGACTTCACCGTCCGCAGCGACTTGCCGTAGGCGTGGCCAGACTCGAAGCCGGCGTCGACCAACCGCCGCCAGATCGACGGGAGCTGGTCGAGGCGGGCCCCGAAGAGGTCGATGCGCTGTCCGCCCGTGACCTTGGTGTAGAGGTCGTAGTCGCGGGCCACCTCACCGAGCACGATCAGCCGCTCAGGGGTGATCTCCCCGCCGGGCACGCGGGGGACCACCGAGTAGGTGCCGTCCCGCTGCAGGTTGGCGAGGAAGCGGTCGTTGGTGTCCTGGAGGGAGGCGTGGTCGCGGTCGAGCACGTGCTCGTTCCACAGCGTGGCCAGCATCGAGGCCACGGCCGGCTTGCACACCGCGCAGCCCCGGCCGGTGCCCCAGCCCGCCACCAGCTCGGCGAAGGTGCGGACCCGGCGGACGCGCACGATGTCGAAGAGCTCCTGGCGGGTGTGGGGGAAGTGCTCGCAGAGGCTCCGGTCGACCGCGACGCCTGCCCGGGTCAGCTCGTCGTCGAGGATGCCGCTGATCAGGGGGGTGCACGAGCCGCAGGTGGAGCCGGCCCGGGTGGCGTCCCTCACCTCGCCGACGGTCGTGAGGGCGCAGTCGGTGATGGCGGCGCAGATGGCGCCCTTGGTGACGTTGTTGCAAGTGCAGACGGTGGCGCCGTCGTCCATGGCGCCGGCACCGGGCAGGGGCGACGACGCGCCGGCGAGCGACGGCAGCACCAGCAGCTCGGGGTGGGCGGGCAGCGTCGCGCCGGAGGCGTGCAGCTGGTGGAGGGACGCGTAGTCGGAGGCGTCGCCGACCAGCATCCCCCCGAGGAGCCGTAGGCCGTCCCCGCTCACCACCAGCTTCTTGTAGGTCGCCACCGACGGATCGGAGGGGCAGGCGTCGTGCCACGTGAGAATCCGAGCCCCGGGGGTGGTGGCGTGGGCATCGCCGAAGGAGGCCACGTCGACGCCGAGGAGCTTGAGCTTGGTCGACAGGTCGGCGCCGGTGAACGTCGCATCGCCGCCGGTCAGGCGGTCGGCCACGACCCGGGCCATCGAGTAGCCGGGGGCAACCAGGCCGTACACCCGACCCTGGTGGCTGGCGCACTCACCGACGGCGTACACGCGCGGGTCGGCGGTGCGGCAGGCGTCGTCGACGACGACACCGCCGCGCTCCCCCACCTCGAGGCCGCAGCTGCGGGCCAGGTCGTCCCGGGGGCGGATCCCGGCGGAGTACACCACCAGGTCGGCGACCAGGTCGGTGCCGTCGGCGAAGGCCAGCCCGGTGACCCGGTCGCCGTCGCGGCGAACCTCGGTGGTGACCTTGGCCGTGTGCACCCCGATGCCGATCGCCTCGATGGCCGACCGCAGCACCGAGCCGCCGGCGTCGTCCACCTGCACGGGCATGAGCCGGGGGGCGAACTCCACCACATGGGTCTCGAGCCCGAGCTGGCGCAGGGCGTTGGCCGCCTCCAGGCCGAGCAGCCCGCCGCCGATCACCACCCCTGTGCCGCAGTCGGGGGCATGGGCGATGATGGCGTCGAGGTCGTCGAGGGTCCGGTAGACGAAGCACCCGGGCCCGTCTCCGCCGGCCACCGGCGGCACGAAGGGGGTGGACCCGGTGGCGAGGACGAGGGCGTCGTAGCAGACGACCTGGCCCGACTCGGCGGTGACGGTCCGGGCGTCGCGGTCGATGGCGACCACACGGTCGCCCACCACCATGCGCACCGCCGGGTGGCCGACCACCTCGGGCGCCGCCAGGTTCAGCTCGGCGGCCGACGCGCCGGCGACGTAGGCGCTGAGGTTCACCCGGTCGTAGGCCAGGTGGCGCTCCTCACCGAAGGCCACCACGTCCCACCTGTCGGTGGCCCCGTCCTCCACGAGCACGTCGAGGAGCTTCTGGCCCACCATCCCGTTGCCGATCACGACCACCGTCTGCTTCGACTGCATGGGACGAACGTACGGACGCTGCGTCACCCGTCGGTTGCCGCCGTGGGACGGCTCGGTGAACGGCCACGCACACCGGGCCGTAGCCGCTGCGAGGTCCCTCACACCGGCCCGCCGGTGTGGCGAGGCGGACGTCGACGAGGCGTAACCCGGCCGAACCCGAGGGGAAACGCGCCCCGGGCACGATCGCCGCCATGCCCCCGACCGCACCCTCCCCCCGCGCCGTCGCCGGCGACCGGGCGTCGGCCCGGATCGCCGGCCTCTGCTCCTTCCAGGGCCGGCACCGCACCCTCCACCTGACCTGGTTCGCCTTCTTCCTGTCGTTCGTGGTGTGGTTCAACTTCGCGCCCTTCGCCTCCACCATCGGCGACCAGCTCGACCTCTCCACCGGTCAGCTCGGCACCCTGGCCCTGTGCAACGTGGCGCTCACGGTGCCGGCGCGGATCCTCATCGGCATGGCCCTCGACCGCTACGGGCCCCGCCGGGTCTTCGGCGCCATCCTCCTGTACAGCCTGGTGCCCTGCCTGCTCTTCGCCACCGCCACCACCTTCACCACCCTCGTGGTGAGCCGCCTTGCCACCGGCCTGGTGGGCGCCGGCTTCGTGGTGGGCATCCGCATGGTCTCGGAGTGGTTCCCGCCCCGCGAGGTCGGGATGGCCGAAGGGGTCTACGGCGGCTGGGGCAACTTCGGGTCGGCGGCGGCCGCCTTCTCCCTCCCCCTGCTCGCCGGCGTCGTTGGAGGCGACTCCGGGTGGCGCTGGGCCACGGCGGCGACCGGCGTCGTCGCCGCCACCTACGGCCTCGTCTACCTGCGGTCGGTCAGCGACACCCCCGAGGGGCGCAGCTACGCCCGACCCCGGCGGCAGGGGGCCCTCGAGGTCACCGGGCCCGGCGCCGTGTGGGGCCTGGCTGCCCTGACCGTGCCCCTCACCGGGGTGCTCGGGCTCATCGCCTGGCGCGTGTGGCGGGTGGACGTGCTACCCACAACCGGGCTCTGGGTGGTGGGCATCTCCCTCGTCGCCCTGCTGGCGCTGCAGCTCCAGCGGGTGATCGTGGTGAACCGACCCGCCCTCGCCGACGAGTACCCCGAGGGCGACCGCTACCCCTTCCGCTCCGTGGCCATCCTGTGCGTCGCCTACGCCTGCACGTTCGGATCCGAGCTGGCCGTCGTCTCCATGCTCCCGCTGTTCTTCGCCGACACGTGGGGGCTCGGGCCGGCCCTCGCCGGTGCGGCAGCGAGCGGCTTCGCCTTCATGAACCTGGTGGCCCGACCCGCCGGCGGCCTCCTCTCCGACCTGCTCGGCAGCCGCCGCCAGACCCTGCGGGCCCTCCTCGTCGGCCTCACCGTGGGCTACCTGGCCATGGCCGCCCTCGGGCCGTCGTGGCCCGTGCCCGTCGCCATGGCCGTCACCATGGCGTGCTCGTTCTTCGTGCAGGCGGGCGAGGGCGCCACCTACGCCATCGTCCCCCTCGTCAAGCGGCGTGTCGGGGGCCAGATCTCCGGCATGGTCGGGGCCTACGGGAACGTGGGAGCGGTCTGCTTCCTCACCGTCTTCCTCTTCGTGAGCCCCGCGGTGTTCTTCATCGTGATCGCCGCCGCCTCCGTCCTCGGCAGCGTGGCCTGCGCCTTCCTGCCCGAGCCCGACGGCGCCTTCGACGCCGAGCTGGCGGCCGAGGACCCAGGCGACGAGATCGTGGACCTGTCCGCCGTGGCCATCCCCGCCGCCGAGGAGCGGCGAGTGGCTGTGACCAGCTCGTGACGGCGGCCGCCACCAGCCTTGCCGGGGCGCAGCTGTCCCGCCCGGCGCCGACCGGGGAGCAGGCACCGTCGACGCCCCTCGACCACTGGCTCGCCGCCCAGGGCGACCTGCGGGCGGTGGCGCGCTTCACCCAACGCCACGAGTCGGGGACCGTGCCCGCCCACGCCCGGTACTACCGCGATCTCATCCCCCTCACGGCGCCCGGGCCGGGCCAGCAGTACGGCTTCGAGGTCGATCTCGACGCCTGCACCGGGTGCAAGGCGTGCGTCACCGCCTGCCACCAGCTCAACGGACTGGAGGACGAGGAGTCCTGGCGCTCGGTGGGCCTGCTCCACGGCGGGTCCGGCGGCCCGGCGGTCCAGCAGCACGTCACCACCGCTTGCCACCACTGCGTGGAGCCCGCCTGCCTCCAGGGCTGCCCCGTCGAGGCGTACGTCAAGGACCCAACCACCGGGATCGTCCGCCACCTCGACGACCAGTGCATCGGGTGCGGGTACTGCACCTGGACCTGCCCGTACGAGGTGCCCACCATGAGCGCTCGCCTCGGCATCGTGCGCAAGTGCGACCTCTGCACCGACCGCCTGGCCGCGGGCGAGGCGCCGGCGTGCGTGCAGGGATGCCCCAACGGGGCCATCCGCGTCGGACTGGTCGACGTGGCTGCTGCGCGCGTGGCGGCGGCCACGCCGCTCGTGCCCGGGGCCCCGGCATCGACGACCACCGTCCCCACCACCACCTATCGGTCGGCGACCGGGATCGACCCCGGCCTGGTGGCCGCCGACGCCTCCGCCGTGGTCCCGGGCCACGCGCATCCGTCCCTGGCGGTGATGCTCGTGCTGACCCAGCTCTCCGTCGGAGCCTTCCTCGTTGACCTCACCGTTCGGCTCCTGGCCGCCGGAGGCGCCGCCGAGGCGCTGCCGTCGAACGCCGTCGGCGCCCTCGTCGCCGGGCTGATGGCGCTCGGGGCGTCGGTGCTGCACCTCGGGCGCCCGCACCTGGCATTCCGTGCCGTGCTCGGCGTGCGCCGCTCGTGGCTGAGCCGGGAGATCGTGGCCTTCGTGGCCTTCGCCGGTGCCGCCGCCGCCCACGCGGGCGCCACCGTGGGCGGGGTCCCGCTCGCCTCGGCGACGGGCGCCGCCGTCGCCGGCGCGGTGGTGGTCATGGGCGTGACGGGGGTGGCGTGCTCGGTGATGATCTACGCCGCCACCGGCCGGCGGTGGTGGCGGGTCGGTGCCACCGGCCCCCGCTTCGCCCTCACCACCGTGTCGTGCGGTGCCGCCACCGTCCTGGCAAGCTCGCTCGCCGCCGGTGCCGACGGCGCGCCTGCCCTGGTGGCGCCCCTCACCACCACCGTCGTGGCGTCGGTGATCGCGAAGCTGCTCCTGGACGCCTCGGTGGTCCGCCACCGCCACGGCTCCGGTGAGCTGCGGGGCACCGCCGTGCTGCTGACCCGCGACCTGCGGTCCACCTCGGTGCGCCGCCTGGCTGCCGGCACGCTCGGGGGCGTGGTGCTCCCCGTCGCCGTGCTGGTGACCGCACGGTCGCCGGTGCCGAACGACGGGCTCGTCGTCGCCCTGGCCGTCGCCGCCCTCGCACTCCTCGTCGCCGGGGAGCTGCTCGAGCGGAACCTGCACTTCACCGCCTCCACCCCGAGGCGCATGCCGGGGGCGCCCACGTGAGGCTCCTCGACCGTCTCCGGTCGCTCCTCCACCAGGACGACGGCCCGCTCACCGCCGACCTGTCGCGCCGACCCGGCGGCTTCGGCATCGGCCAGGTCCCCGCGCGCCGGGCCCCCGACGCCACCACCTCGATGATCTGCGGGTTCTGCTCCACCGGATGCTCGCTCGACGTCCACCTCCGCGACGGGCAGGCGGTGGGGCTCACCCCGAGCACCCACCACCCCGTCAACCTGGGCATGGCCTGCCCCAAGGGCTGGGAGGCGCTCACGCCGTTGTCCGGGCAGGGACGGGCCACCACCCCGCTACTGCGAGGCCCGGGAGGTCGGCTGGAACCGGTGAGCTGGGAGGTGGCCACCACCACGTTCGCCCGTCGCTTCCAGCAGATCCAGGCCGACCACGGCCTCGACTCGGTGGCCTTCCTCGGCACCGGCCAGATGCCCTCCGAGGAGCTGGCCCTCCTCGGTGCCGTGGCCAAGATCGGCATGGGCATGGTCCACGGCGACGGCAACACCCGCCAGTGCATGGCCAGCTCGGTGGTGGCCTACAAGGAGTGCTTCGGCTTCGACGCCCCGCCCTACACCTACGCCGACCTCGAGGCGTCCGACGTCATCGTCCTGGTGGGATCCAACCTCTGCATCGCCCACCCCATCCTCTGGGAGCGCATCACCCGCAACCCCCACCACCCCGAGATCATCGTCATCGATCCCCGCGTCACCGAGACGGCGATGGCGGCCACCACCCACCTCCCGCTGCTCCCCAAGAGCGACCTGATGCTGCTCTACGGCGTGGCCCGCCTGATCATCGAGCGGGGGTGGGTCGACGAGGCGTTCGTGGCCGCACACACCGAGGGCTACGACGCGTGGGCGGCGGCGGTGGCTGACTTCACGGTGGAGCGGGTGGGCGCGGCAACCGGCCTCAGCGTCGAGCAGCTCGAGGGCCTCGCCCGCAGCATCGGCACCGGGGAGCGGGTGTCGCTGTGGTGGACGATGGGCGTGAACCAGGGCCACGAAGCCGTGCGCACCGCCCAGGCGATCATCGGCCTCGCCCTCATGACCGGCAACATCGGCCGGCCGGGCACGGGTCCCAACTCCATCACCGGCCAGTGCAACGCCATGGGGTCACGCCTCTTCGCCAACACCACCAACCTGTTCGGAGGTCGCTCCTTCACCGACGCCGGCGACCGGGCCGAGGTCGCGTCGATCCTCGACGTCCCCGTCGAGCGCATCCCCGACCGGCCGTCGTGGGCCTACGACCAGATCGTGGAGGGCATCGCGTCCGGCGCCATCCGCGGCCTGTGGGTGATCGCCACCAACCCGGCGCACTCCTGGATCAGCTCCACCGACCTCGACGGCCTCCTCGACCGCCTCGACCTCCTGGTCGTCCAGGACATGTACGCCACCACCGAGACGGCCCGCCGGGCCGATTTGGTGCTCCCCGCCGCCGCATGGGGGGAGAAGGAGGGCACCTTCATCAACTCGGAGCGCCGCTTGGGGGTCATCAAGGCGGTGTCGCTGGCGCCGGGTCAGGCGCTCGCCGACTTCGCCATCCTCCGCCTGCTGGCCGACGCCTGGGGCTGTGGCGAGCTGTTCGAGCGGTGGACCTCCCCCGAGGCTGCATTCGCCATCCTCCAGGAGCTCTCCGCCGGACGCCCGTGCGACATCAGCGGCATCGACGGCTACCGCCACATCGACGATGCCGGCGGCATCCAGTGGCCCTGCCCCGCCGGCGCCGAGGTGGTGGCGGGCGACGAGCGACGCCTCTTCGCCGACGGCCGCTTCCTCCACCCCGACGGCAGGGCCCACTTCGTGGCCGATGTGCCCCGTGCCCCCCGGGAGGCCGTGAGCGATCGGTTTCCGCTGGTGCTGCTCACCGGACGGGGCAGCGCCGCCCAGTGGCACACCGGCACCCGCACCTCCACCTCGGCGGTGCTGCGCAGCCTGGCTCCCGAGGGAGCATGGGTGGAGGTGAACCCGGTCGACGCCGAGGTGGCGGGCGTGAGCCCCGGCGACGAGGTGGAGGTCGCCTCGGCGCGGGGCACCATGCGAGCTCGAGCACTCGTCACCGCCACGGTGTCGCCGGGCCAGGTGTTCGTCGCCATGCACGACGCCGCCACCAACCGCCTCACCCACCCCACCGTCGACCCGCACTCGCGCCAACCGTCGTACAAGCACGCTGCGGTGGCCGTCCGCGCCCTCGCCCACTGGGAGCGGTGACCCCGGAGCCGTTCGACGGTGACCGAACCACACCTGCGGACATCCCTCGGCAACGGTGGCGAAACATCGATGTCCGACACTGATGCAATGGCCCTCTCCCCGCTCACCGGCTTCTCGGTCGGGATCACCGCCGATCACCGGTGGGAGGAGCAGGCCCAGCTGCTGGAGTGCCGGGGCGCCGCCGTGGTCCACGCGCCCACCATCCACACCCTCCTCCTGGGTGCGTCCGACGCCCTGCGAGACGCCACCGAGTCCCTGATCGCCGAGCCACCCGACCTGGTGCTGATCACCACGGGGCTCGGGGTGCGCGGCTGGATGGCCACGGCCCAGAGCCAGGGCCTCGACGACGACCTGCTCGCGGCACTGGTGAGCGCCCAGGTGTTGGCCCGCGGCCCGAAGTCGGCCGGCGCCGCCCTCACAGCGGGCCTGGAGATCGCGTGGTCGGCACCGAGCGAGCGCTCGACCGAGCTGCTCGAGCACCTCGGCGCCGACCTGGCCGGCCTGCGGGTGGCGGTGCAGCTCGACGGGAGCGAGACCTCCACGCTCAGCGACGCCGTGCGGGCTCGGGGCGCCGACGTGGTGGAGGTCCCCGTGTACCGCTGGACGCTGCCCGACGACCTGCGCCCGGCCGAGCGCCTGGTGGTCGCCGCCTGCGAGGGCCGCCTCGACGCCGTCACCTTCACGAGCGCCCCTGCCCTCGAGAACCTCCTCGGGGTGGCAAGGGGGCTGGGCCGCCTCGACGAGCTGGTCGCCGCCGCCGCCGGCCCGATCCTGGTCGTCTGCGTCGGGCCGGTGTGCGCCGGCGTCGCCGCCCGCCACGGCCTCACCCGGGTGGTCGAGCCGCCTCGGGCCCGCCTCGGGGCCATGGTCGGCGCCCTGTGCTCGGCCCTCGAGGGTCGAGGTCGCCGAGTGGTGGTCGGTTCCCGGGTGGTCGTGCTCCAGGGCAGCACCGCCGTCATCGACGGCGTCGCGGTGGCGCTGACCAACCGGGAGCGGGCCGTGCTCGACGTGCTGCTCGAGCGCCCGGGGACGGTGGTGGCCAAGAGCACCCTGCTGCGCCAGGTGTGGGGTCCGGGTGAGGCCGACGAACACGCCGTGGAGGTCACCGTGGCCCGCCTCCGTCGCCGGCTCGGCCCCGCCGGCAGTGCCATCGAGACGGCAGTGCGCCGGGGCTACCGCTTCGTGGCCGACGACGTGGAGGCGGTGACGGGCCTACGGGCCTGAAGGGCGCTCCGGTCGACGGGAGGTGCCACCATGCCCTCCGTGCTGGTGCCCTTCGACGACGATGCGCTGGCCGAGGCGCGGGCGACCAACGACCGCTTGGCGACGACACTCGCCGGTGGAGCCCCGCCCGCGGAGGTCGACCTCGACGAGGCACGGCGGCTGCGGTCCACCGGCGGGGGGCCCTTCCCCGGGCCAGTCAGGCTCCCCCAAGCCGAGGACCGCACCGTGCCCGGCCCCGCCGGTGATCTGACGGTTCGCCTCCTCGTTCCCCCGGACCCGGTGGGCGCCTGCGCCTTCGTCCACGGCGGCGGCTTCACCACCGGTGCCGCCGACCAGCAGGACGAGCCGCTGTGGGACCTCGCCGTGCGCACCGGGTTGGCAGTGGCCTCCGTCGAGCACCGCCTGGCACCCGAGGACCCCCACCCCGCCGCGGTCGACGACTGTGAGGCGGCCCTCCGCTGGTGCATCGACTGGGCGGAGGGCGAGCTCGGGAGCGACCGGGTCGCTGTGTCCGCAGAGTCCACGGGCGCCCACCTCGCCCTGTCGGCCCTGCTCCGCCTCCGCGGCGACGGCCTCGCCGGCGCCGTGGGTGCCCTCGACCTGCTCTACGGGATCTACGACCTCTCCCTCACGCCGAGCGTGCGCGCCCCGGCCGAGCGCACCGTCCTCCTCGACCGGGCGACAGTCGAGTGGTTCGTGGAGGCCTACACGCCGGGCCTCACCGCCGAGGAGCGGCGCCGTCCGGACGTGTCGCCGCTCTACGCCTCCCTCGCCGGCCTCCCCCCGACGCTCGTCTCGGTCGGGCTGCACGACCCACTCCTCGACGACTCCACGTTCCTCGCCGCCCGGCTGGCGGCCGCCGGGGTGGCGGTCGAGCTTCGCACCTATCCGGAGGCATATCACGGCTTCACCACCCTGGGCACCCGCATCGGCGACGCCGGGCGGGCCGGCCAGGCCGAGTTCCTCCTGCGCGCCCTCGCCATACCCGACCGGGCGCCTACCGCCACGACTGGAGCCCTTTGATGATGGAGCCCTTCGACCCCGACCAGCTCGCTGCCTTCGGGCCCCACAGCGTGCTGCACCAGCCCGTCTTGTCGGTGGTGAACCCTGGCGGCGTGCACGTCGGCTCCTGGGTCAACATCGGCGCCTTCGCCGTGATCGAGGCGCTCGTGCCCGAACGGGGCGTGACGGTCGAGATCGCCGACGGCGCCTACCTAGGAAGCTTCCTGCGCCTCACTGCGGTGGGAGGGGTGCGGATCGGGGCCGAGGCGATGATCGCGGACCGCGTCTACATCTCCGACACCGGCCACATCTACGAGGACCCCACCGTCCCCATCAAGCGCCAGGGGCTGCGCGACGGCCGCCGGGTCGAGATCGGCGAGGGGGCCTGGATCGGCATCGGCGCAGTGATCGTGGGCAACGTCCGCATCGGTCGCAACGCCGTGGTCGGGGCCAACGCCGTGGTGCGCGACGACGTCCCCGACCTCACCGTGGTGGCGGGCAACCCCGCCCAGGTGGTGCGTCGCCACGACGGCGACGAGTGGCGCTGGGTGACCGGCGCCGGCCCCTGAGGCTTCCCCGCTGCGCCGGTAGGGTCGGCGCCGTGCTCGCCGTGACCGCAACCGCCACCAACCCCGACACCCCCCTCGACGGCCTCGCCATCGGCGACCGGCCCGACCCGTCGCCCCCGGAGGGCTGGACGACCGTGACGGTCAGGGCGGCGTCGCTGAACCACCACGACCTCTGGACGCTGCGGGGCGTTGGCATCGACCCGGATCGCCTGCCGATCGTCCTCGGCTGCGACGCGGCCGGGATCGACGAGGACGGCCGCGAGGTGATCGTCCACTCGGTGATCTCCACCCCCGGTTGGTCCGGTGACGAGACCCTCGACCCCAAGCGATCGCTCCTCTCCGAGGTCCACGACGGCACCCTGGCCGAGCGGGTCGCCGTCCCCCGTCGCAACGTGGTGCCCAAGCCGGCCGGCCTCTCGTTCGAGGAAGCGGCGTGCCTGCCCACGGCGTGGCTCACCGCCTACCGGATGATCTTCACCAACGCCGCCGTCGACCCCGGCGGCACCCTGCTCGTCCAGGGCGCCGGCGGTGGGGTGTCCACCGCCCTGATCGCCCTGGGCCAGGCCGCCGGGTACCGCGTCTGGGTCACCAGCCGCAGCGAGGAGAAGCGGGCGCAGGCGGTCGCGCTCGGCGCCCACCAGGCCTTCGAGAGCGGCGCCCGGATGCCCGAGCGGGTCGATGCCGTCATGGAGACCGTGGGGGCGGCCACCTGGAGCCACTCCCTCAAGTCGCTGCGACCCGGCGGCACCCTGGTGGTCTCCGGTGCCACCAGCGGCGCCGACCCGTCGGCCGACCTCAACCGCGTCTTCTTCCTGCAGCTGCGGGTCATCGGCTCCACCATGGGCACCCGCGACGAGCTCGACCGCCTGGCACGGTTCTGCGAGGTCACGGGCGTCCGGCCGGTGATCGACACCGTGCTCCCGCTGGCCGACGCCCGCACCGGCCTCGAGCAGCTCGCCGCCGGCGACGTCTTCGGCAAGGTCGTGCTCACCACCTGATCTCGGAGCAGCCCGGCGCCTGACCGGCTGACGCCCTTAGGCGGGACCCTCGGTGGGCTACCCCTCGAGGATCGCCAGCGGGATGTCGCGGTCGGTGCGCTCCTGGTAGCCGGCGTAGCCCTTGTAGGTGGACACGATCCTCGGCCACAGCTCGGCCTTCTCCTCGTCGGTGGCGACGCGGGCCCGCATCGGGCGGTCGGCGCCGTCCATGAGCACCCGCACTTCGGGGTGGTCGCGCAGGTTGAGGAACCAGGTGGGGTGACGGCTGTCGCCACCGTAGGAGGCGACGAGCACGACCCTGCCGTCCTCGACGATGGGCGCGGTGAGCATGGTGGTTCGCTGCTTGCCGCTCCGACGCCCGGTGGTGGTCAGCACCAGCACGGGCATGCCGGCAACCCGGCCCAGCAGTCGGCCACCGGAGGCCTTGAAGACCGCCTCGTGCCCGGTCGTGACCACCTTGGCGATCTTGTCCTTGAGGTTCATGTGCCCACCCTACGAGGGGGTGGGCCTGGCAGCCGAGTGGCCGGTCAGAACTCGGTGGCACACCACGGGGCAACGCCCCAGCCGAGGATGACGTCGGCCCTCGCCAGCGCGCCCGGCTGCAGCTCGGTGACCCGGCCCGCCCGGGCGAGGGTCGTGGCGCTGACCCCGCCCAGGTAGAGGGCCCCCAGGTCGTCGGCCGACAGCGCCAAGTCGGCATCGTCGGTCGTCCGCCCTGCGGTGGCGCCGTCCGGGCCGCCCTCGAGCGCCCACCGGCCGTCGTTGGCAGGGCGGAAGGGGTCGGTCAGGTCGAGCACCAGCCGTCCATCCACCGGGTAGCGGCGCGCCTCGAGGGCGACGGCGACGTCGAGCACCCGCACCCAGAGGTGATCGGTCACGGCCCGGATCTGGAGCCGCCGGGGATCGGCGAGGCGCCACCGAAGGACCTCGTCGACGGGCCGGCCGTGCGTGCGGATCGTGCGCACGAGGTCGGTGCCGATCAACAGCTCCCAGAGCGCAACCTCGACCTCGTCGTCGACGGCGTAGAGGTCGGGACGGACGTGGATCTCGGCTGCGGGGAGGCCGTGGTCGTGGGCAGACTTGCGCCGGTAGGTGACGACCCCGTCGGCCACGCCGGCGGGATCCTCGTGGACGGCGTGGAACAGCGCGGACAGGCCGTTGCGGTCCGACGGCTCGTCGGCGAGGTGCAGGTCCCACCACGCCTCGCTCCGAGTCAGCTGGCCCGGGTGGCGGTGGCGCGACCGCTCGTAGACGTCGGGGAGCACCTTGCGGGCCTCGGCGGCGTCGACGATCCGGCACCGTCCCGGCGCCGTGGAAGGGCGAGCCAGAGTGGTGCCGAGCGTCGGCAGGGTCCACCCGCTGTACGAGGCGGCCAGCCCGTAGCCGTAGCGGCCGTAGAGGACGGTCTCGGACGCGGTGAGGATGGCCACCGCCTCGCCCCGCTCGGCGATGTCGTCGAGCTGGTGATCCATCATCCGGCGCAGCAGGCCCCGCCGGCGGTGCGTCGGGCGCACCGAAACGGCGGTGACGCCGGCGACCGCGGTGTCGGTGCCGCCCGGGAGCGACATGTCGAAGGAGAACGCCCCCGCGGTGCCCACGATCTCACCCTCGTCGACCACCGCGATGGTGCGGTCCAATGGCGTCACCGAGCGCCACTTCGCCACCTCCTCGTCGCTGGCGACCTCACCGAAGGCGGCCTCGACCGTGCGGGC
>DATKDW010000075.1 GCA_035512495.1 Acidimicrobiales bacterium | reverse complement strand
GGGCGCGCCCTCCAGAGACAGCGCGGAGATCGCATCCACGAGCACCGTCCGGGTTACCGGTTCATCGGTCATCGACGGCTACCTAACACGCGCCCCGAATCACGCCGCCAGCGAATTGTCCAGGGGCACCGAACGGCGCGTATGGTGCGCTTCCGACCCGCCAGAGTTCGCGACAGCCTGTGACGCAGCGCACCGGACAGACTAGTGCGATGATCGAGACAACCGCATGAGTGGATCCGAAGAGCCACGCACGTTCTTTCCTTATCGATTCGACATGCGTTACGCACCACTGTGGGCGCCCCTGGCCGCGTGGCCCGGCCGAGACGGCGTCACACTGACCGACGAGGATTTCCGCGCCACGTTCGGCATGCTGAAGCTCGAGACCACCCGCGACAATGTGATCGGCGGCCACGTGACCGAGGGGTACCGTTGGTACAAGGCCATCGGTGCACGCCTGTCACGCGTCGATGACGGCTTGACGTTCGGCACCAATGCGGAGCGTGGCGTGTGCGTTCACTTCCGCGACCGGGTGCCACGAGTAATCGGCTTCACACCTCACTCGGCGCTCACCGTCACCGTCACAGATTGTGCCGGCCTCGTGGAGGTCATCGGCGAGACCACCCCACGAACCTCGTCCGGCGATGCCGGATCAGACGGCTGACGGCACGAGCACCGGACATACCGCCTTGCGAGGCCGGTGATCGAACTAGCTGGCGATCCTGAGCCAGATCCTCACTCTGCAAGTGCTGGTACGCCGCGCACCGATCACCCGCACGATAGACCGGACGACCATGCCGACCGAGCCGTCCCTATCGCTTCTCCAGCGGCGATCGGGACGTCACTGGCCGGGTCCGGGAGCTCCACCCGCCGGGCAACGGCACGTCGGAGCGGCTCGGCCTAGCCGTCGATAGCGCACCGTGCATCTACTGTTTGCTGCGAGTGGAAGGGGAGACCATGACCATCACCGAGGAGAACGCCGACAAGACCCGTCGGTACTACGAGGCGCTCTGGAACCGCCGAGACCGAAGCGTCATCGCTGACTGGATCGCACCCGACTACGTCGGCCACTTCACGAGCAGGCCAAAGCCGATTCATGGAGTAGAGGGCTTCGTCGCGATGGCCGAGGGTCTCTTGGGCGCCTTTCCCGACCTTGCGATGCTGATCGAGGATCAGGTCGCCGAAGACGACCAGGTCGTCTCTCGAATTCGCCTCACTGGAACCCACGAGGGCGATTTTGCAGGCGTGTCACCCACTTGCCGATCTGTCGACGTCGGCTTCGTGGCGATCGAGCGGTACGCAGAGGGATTGTGTGTGGAGGAGTGGGTCTACTTTGACGACATGGGCCTCGCTCGACAACTCGGTCTGCTCGGCTGAGATTCGCGGCATCAGCGCGCCGAATGATGCTCGCGCAGGCCCCGCCACCTTGGCGCTGCACCTATCGTCCGCAACGAACGACGCCGAGCGGTCGGACCGGAGCCGTCCCGAACGGCGCGTATGCGGTTCCGGGCCTGCCATCATTTTGCATGGCCGAGGTGGTGGTGCGCGCGTTGGAGAGTGACGACTGGGCCGTCCTTCGAGAACTCCGGTTGGCGGCGCTTGCGGAGAGCTCGGATTCGTTCGTCTCCACCTTCGACCAGGAACGGAACGACTCGGAGGGCCTTTGGCGGAGGCGAGCAGAGCGGCGCGCGATCGCCATGGTTGCCGACGAGGCGGTGGGACTCATCGGATGGTCTCCTCACGCTGACTTCCTCGAGCTCATCGGCTTGTGGGTCGATCCGGCCCGCCGCGGAGAAGGTGTCTCCGATGCTCTCGTCGGGTTCGTGCGGCACCGAGTCGCGGCCACGACGGGACTCGAGCTTCGTCTGGCGGTCGCCGCGGGGAACCTGCACGCCCTGCGTTGCTATCAACGCACCGGCTTCCAAGTGACCGGCGCGCAAGACCACCCGACCGCTGGCCCGCTCCTTTGGATGAGCGACAACCCTCTGTAGGCGGACCCGTGACCACGAGATCGCCGATCTGGTCGGTCGCGGCGGGACGGAGGAGTCGCCTTCGGCCGCCGGAGGGTGCCCCGATCACTAAGGTGCAGGGCGTCGCGCGGGAGCCCCACGTCTGACAAGCCGGCTTGACTCAGATCCGCCTGACAAGCACACTTGATAGCAATGCAGAGCCGAGTGAGAGAGCTGCGCGAAGCCAGAGGCCTCTCTCAAGGAGAGCTGGCCGGACGGCTCGGAGTGTCGCGTCAGACGATCAACTCCATCGAGGTCGGTCGGTACATCCCTTCCCTTCCGCTCGCGCTGCGCGCCGCTCGGTTCTTTGGAACAAGTGTTGAGGAGATGTTCGATGACGAAGCGTGAACCCAGATGGTGGTTCGTGGCCTACTCGCTGGGCTTGGGTGCCCTCGTGGCAGGAGCGGCACTTGCGGGAGGCAACGCACAGCTCGCGGTGATCTCACTTCCCCTCTGCGCCGCCTTCGGGATCGCCATGGCGCTCACCCCGTGGGGGACGCTCCGAAGCCGCTCCCAGGACGAACGCGAGCACGCCATCGGCAAGGAGGCCGCACTCGTCTCGTACTACGCCGTCGTTCTCACCGTGATTCTCGGCTTCTTGATCGAGATCGCTCGTGGCGGCGACGGTCAACCTTGGTCGCTGATCGGCTTCGTCGGCGGACTCTCGTTTGTGGCCGCGCTGGCCGTCATCTCGCGACGCAGGTAGCGCGCGTTCGGCAGATCGATGAAGCCCGTCGTCGAGATCCGTCGTGGACATCAAGCGGTTGGTGCTCAGCGTGCCCCCTATGAGACTGGGTCAGACTGTGCGCATGGAACGCGAGCGAGACGAGAGGCCCTGGGGTTGCTACGAGGTCCTTGAAGATTCACCAACCCACAAGGTGAAGCGCATCGAGGTGTCGCCCGGTCAGCGTCTCAGCTACCAGCGTCATGAGCGCCGAGGCGAGCACTGGTTCGTCGTCGCAGGACGAGGTCACGTCACCCTGGACGGAACAGACGTTCAGCTCGAGGCCGGGGAGGCCGTCGACATCCCGAAGCGCGCTGCCCACCGCATCGCCAACACCGGAAGCGAGTTGCTCGTCTTCATCGAGGTTCAACACGGCGACTACTTCGGCGAGGACGACATCGAGCGTCTTGAGGACGACTTTGGCCGAGCTCCCTGACGTCGCCTGACACAGCTCAGTCGACTCGGGGCAGTGGAATCGCGCCTACGACCTCAGAACGGGGCGCCGCTGCAGTTCTCGGCTGCGTCGTTCGGGCGACCCGGGTCGATCGGCATGACGCAGCCCACTTCGCAGTCATCGACCGACGCGGTGGGCGCCTGGGTCATCCATGTGCCGGTCTCGCCCGGCGCCACGACACCGGTCGGCCCGCTCGACACATCCACGCCGGATCCGTTCGCTCGCCACACCACCCACACTTGGAACGCTGCCGTGAGATCGCTGCGGTTCTCGAAGCTTCCTTCAGCCATGGACGGTGGCCCGTGGCTCGCACCGCAGCGAACTGTCGCTCGAAAGTCCTCGGTAACGAGCTCATGGTCGAAAGCGCCCTCAGCGGCGTTTGCGGAGGGGACGGACGGCCGTGCCGAGTCCGATGCCATCGGGGGCTCGTCGCCGGTGCACCCGGCGACGACAACCAATGCGATGCCCCCGAGAACCTGCCGCCACACGGATGAGGAGGGTACATCGACTGCCCACCTATCGCCCGCTCCGAACGACCCGTCGCCGTCATCCCAGGCCCGCCCCTAACGGCGCCTCGGGAGCACTGGACTCAGCGATTGGTCACGGCGATCAAGTCGACAACAGCGGTGGCGTAGACGTGCATCCACCAGATCGACACGTCGTGCTCGCCCGCGACGGTGATGGTGGCGGAACGCACCTCGTACTCCGGTTGCTCAGAGAGCTCCGCGACCGGCACGCTCGGCGCACGCCAGGGTCGATCGCCAAGCTCAGCGATGAACGTACGGGCAGCGCTCTGGGCCGCTGGGCTCGGAGACTCGCTCTCGACCCAGGCGTGGAAGGCTCCGATGTCGCGAAGCGCCACTACTCCGTTGCCGGCGTCGTCTGCGCCAAGAACTCGTCGCTGGTGAGAGGAGGCGCCGTTGAACGGTTCACCCGCTCGATGGACTCATCGAGGTACTGGCGAAACTCGGGATTGGCCAACGCCTGCTGCGCGACCTCCCAGGAGCGTTCGACCGCGTGCTTGCGAGCGAGTTCCTCTTCGCTGAGCTCGTCGTGGCGCATCGCCATCTGACACCTCGCCTAAGAACTGACTGCTGTCCTCAGGGTACTTGCCCCTGGCCTCGAGCAGGTGCCAGGTACCAACCGCTCGGATCACGACCCCGGAAACCCGTCCAAGCGACCTGACGCACTTGCACCCGAGGTGCCGGCCGCGCTGACCACCCTCAACGCGCCCGGCTCGACAGGTTCGTCGAGGGTCTCTCCGAGCAGGGAGCGGAGCCGGTGGACCGGGACCACCATCCGACCCCCGAGGCGCACCACCGGGAGCTCGCCCGTGGCCACCATCCGGTAGGCATGCGCCCGGGAGATCCCCAACCGCACCGCTACCTCCGTCACCGAAAACGCCCACCGGTCCCCGGCGGACAGCACCGACCGTTCCTGTGTCTCATCCATGCTCTGGATACGGTCATCGTCGACCCCTTACCGCGACGGTCCGATCCAGGAACTCTTGATTTCTCTGACACGTACGCGCCAAGGAACCTCAACGAGAACCTCAACGTTCCTGGTCGCAGCTCCGGGGACCCGGCCCAGCCGAAGAAGGGTCCGTAGCGGGGGATGCACCTACGCGAGGAACGCCTCCTCGAACGCAGCGGCTGCCGCACGGTCGGCGGCAGGCACGAAGGCGGCGTAACGATCGGTGGTCGTCGAGGTCCGACGGTGACCGAGCCGGCCCGAGACGGTCCGGACGTCGATGCCAGACGAGATCATTCGGGTCGCCAAGAAGTGTCTGAGGTCGTGGAGCCGGAGACCTTCCGGCAAGTCGGCCTGACGGCGAGCGCGGATGAACCGATGGGTGACGGAGTCGGGCCACCAGGGCGTTGCACCGTCGACGGCGTTGGTGAAGACGAAGGCCTCGTCACGCAACGAGGTACCGCACGCAGCGGCACGCTCGATGGCGACATCGTGGTAGGTGACGAGCTTGGCGACGGTCTCGTGCCCGAGGGCGATGCGCCGGGACTGGTGGGTCTTGGTGTCCTTCTCGACGAGCGTGCCACCGCCATCGACGAGCGCACGGGAGATGAGCAACGACCCGTCGAGCAGGTCGATGTCGGCCCACCGGAGGGCGCAGAGCTCACCTCGACGGGCGCCGGTGAAGCTGGCCAGCCAGACGAACATCGCGAGGTCGGCGTCATCGGCTTCGAGGCCCTCGTAGAACGCGGCTACCACGGCAGGCGACGGAGGTTGCACCTGGCGCTCCCTCACTTCGGGCGGACTCGCAGACAGCGCTGGGTTGGCGGCGATCATCTCCCACCGGACCGCCTGGCCGAGGGCCGTGGACAAGATCGTGTGGACCCGGCGGACGCGTTGCGGGCCCACGCCGGCCTCGCCCAACCGCTTGTAGCGGTCCATGTCCATCGCCCGGAACTTGTGCAACGGCATGCCCTCGACGTGCGGGCGCACGTGGAGCCGGAGGCACGAGTCCCAGTCTCGTGCGGTCGTCGGGCTCAGGGTCGGCCGCTTCATGGGCCACCACTGGTCGAGGAGGTCGCCGACGGTCAGACCCGAAGCCAGGTGCCGCCCGTCGCCAGCCTCGAGCAGCAGCCGGTTGAGGACGTCCTCTGCATCACGCTTCGACCCAACGACTGTTCGCGACACGGTCCGCTTGGTCCCCGTGACCGGGTCCGCGCCGATGTAGACGCGCACCCGCCAGGAGCTCCTGCCCCGCTTCTCCAGGCTGCCTCGCATGACCAGAACGGTAACGGGGGCACTCCCCCAGTTGGCCAAAGTTGGCCAACTCGCCCCCGGACGCGAGTCAGGGAGGGTCTGAGACCCTCCCTGACCTGCACCTTCGTGGAGCGGACGACGGGATTCGAACCCGCGACCCTCACCTTGGCAAGGTGATGCTCTACCACTGAGCCACGTCCGCGTGGGCCGTCACCCTACCAAGGAGCAACACGGCCGTCAGATCGATGCGGACCCTACGCGGACTCCGCTGCAACCAGCAGGTCCTTGAGGGCGTCGTGGATCCCGTCGGCGATCGACTGCACGTCGTGGACGGTGTCGGCGCACGCCACGAGGCCGAAGTGCACCGTGCCGAGGTAGCTCATCACCGTGATGTTGAGCCCGCTGCCGTCGGCGATGGGCCCCATCGGGTACCAGCGGACGAGCTTGGCGCCGTTCATGTAGATCGGCACCTGCGGGCCGGGGACGTTGGAGATGGTGACGTTGAAGATGGGCCGGTGGCGGTTGGCCACCTTCATGCGCGAGTACAGCCGGGCGGCGCGGGCAGCGACCGCGGGGGCCGCGAACTCCGCCCAGTTCGCCAGGGTGTCGGCACCGATGGCACCAGCCTGGTCCTTGGCGTTGCCCGTCCCCGCCGAGATCGTCCGGAGCCGCTCGACCGGGTCGTCGATGTCGGTGGCCAGCGACACGAGCATGCTCGACACCTGGTTGCCCATGGTGTCCTTCTGGTCCTCCGTGCGGATGGAGATGGGGCACATGGCGACCAGCGCCTTTTCGGGCTCCTCGCCCTGGCGGTCGAAGTAGTTGCGCAGGGTGCCCGCGCACAGGGCCAGGATCACGTCGTTGACCGTGCCGCCGAGGCCCTTGCGGATGGTCTTGATGTCGTCGAGGGAGATGTCGGCCGTGCCGAAGGTCCGCCTCGCGGTGATCGCCTCGTTGATCGAGGTGCGGGGCGCGCTGAACGGTGCCGGCGGCGCCTTGGCGTCGGGCTTGCGGTTGCGGCTGCGGATGTTGAGGCCGGCCTCGACGGTGCGCCGGACCGCCTTGATCGCCGAGATCGGCTGACGGGCCAGTGAGCTCAGCGCCCAGCCGACCAGCTCGGGGTCGCTCGGGATCCGGTCGGGCGCCCACGGCTTCTCTGGCGGCGCGATCTCCTGGGGCTCCGGCTCGAGGTCGAGGAGGTTCACCGTGATGTCGACACCCGATGCGCCGTCGATGGCGCAGTGGTGGGTCTTGGCCACCACTGCCACGTGACCGTCCTCGAGGCCCTCCACGATCCAGAACTCCCACAGGGGGCGCGTGCGGTCGAGGGGACGGGAGTGGATGTCGGCGGCGAGCTCGTTCAGCTCCTTCTGCCCCCCGGGGGCGGGCACGGCGATGCGGTGCAGGTGGTAGTCGAGGTCGAAGTCGGGATCCTCGATCCACAGCGGGTGGTGGAGCTGGAAGGGGATCTCGACGAGGCGACGGCGGTAGGGCGGCAGGAGGTGCAGCCGTCGCTCGATCTCGTCGCGGATGGTGTCGTAGTCGAAGCCTGGCGTGGTGCTCGGGTCGTAGACATAGGTCCCGGCCACGTGCATGGGCGCGGTCGGCGTCTCCATGTACAGGAAGGTGGCGTCCATTCCGGTGAGTCGTTGCACGGCTGTCTTCTCTCGGCTCGAAGGTGGGTGCTCGCGCACCCGTCCCTCGAAGTGTGACAGACGACACCGAGAAATAGCAGATCGAAGGGGACGAAGCAGACCTATTCCTTGCCAGGGCGGAGGTCGATGCGGAGCACCAGGACACCGTCGTCGATCTCCCACGTGGCGTCGCCCACCATGGCGAAGTCCATGAAGTCCTTCTGGGCCTGGTCGATGAACTGCTGGCGCTCCGCGCCCGCGATCGGGGGGAGCGGGCGGTCCTTCACCGCGTGGGCACGGTCCCGGAACCGGGCGATCATCGCGTCGACATCGAGCTCGTCGGCCATGCCGCGACCCTAGCGACACGGCAGCCGACGGATGTGGGAGCAGCACTGGGCCGCCGGTACGGTCAGCACGCTGTGCCGTCGCCGCCCCCTTCCCCCGTCGCCGCCTCCCCCCGCACCGGCCTCTGGCTGCTCTACGCCGCCACCCTGGCCAACTTCACCGCCTTCGGCATGTACTTCTCGGCCATCCAGCTCTTCGTGGAGGACGAGCTGGCGGCGAGCAAGGGCTCGGTGGGCCTCGCCGTGGGCGCCTTCTCCATCAGCGCCCTGCTCTGCCGTCCATGGGTCGGGCGCTCGATCGATGCCCGGGGCCGCCGGCCCTTCCTCCTCGGCGCCCTCGCCATCCTGACGGTCTCGTCGCTCGGCTTCCTGGCGGCCGACGATGTGGTGACCATCGTCGTCCTCCGGCTGGTCCAGGGCGTCTCGGGCGGCACCTTCTACACGACCGCCGCCGCGGTGGCGACCGACCTCGCGCCCCTGGAGCACCGGGCTGCGGCCATCGCCCGCTTCTCGCTGTTCCTCTACGGCGGCTTCGCCACCGGGCCGGCGCTGGCCGAGTGGCTGGCCGGCAACCTCGGCTTCCCCTCGGTGTGGCTCACCGCCGCCGGCCTGGGCGCCGTCGGAGCGGTCTGCATCTGGCTGCTGCCCGAGAGCGGCAGCGCCGCCATGGCCAGGCGAGCCGAGCTCGGCAGGGCGGCACGGCGGCTGCTGCACCCCGCGGCCGTGGGCCCCGGCCTGGTGCTGATGACGACGGGGATGGGCTACGCATCGGTCACGGGGTTCTCCAGCCTCTACGCCCGGGAGGTCGGCCTCGACTCCGGCGGCGCTGTCTACGCCACCTTCGCCGTCACCATCCTTGCCGTGCGCCTCGTGTCGGGCCGGCTGGCCGACACCTACGGCCGCACGGCGGTTGCCCTGCCCGGGATGGGGCTGGCCGCCGGAGGGCTCGGTCTCCTCGCCCTCGTGCAGCAGCCGGCGACCACCTTCCTCGGGGTGGCCATCTTCGGGGCGGGGTTCTCCCTGATCTTCCCGGCCCTCATGGCCTTCACCGTCGACCGGGTGGAGGACCACGAGCGTGGCGAGGCCCTCGGATCGTTCACCGCCTTCATGGACATCGGGACGGGAGGTGGCGCCTACCTGATCGGCCTGATCGCCGACCGGGCCGGCTTCGGTGCCGCCTACGGCACCCCGGCTCTCCTCTGCCTTGCCGGGGCGCTCCTCCTCGTGCACGTTGCCCGCACCACACCGGCCGCCGGCAGCATCGCCACTTCCGGTTAGGTGGCCCCGGTGTCCTCGCCCTGCACCCGCCGCGGGTCGGTCGCCCGGTAGTACACGACGGTCAGCGCCGTGAGCCCGGCGGCCACCCCGAGCAGGCCACCGATCACGATGCGGACCATGGCGGTGGTGCTCAGCCCCTGGTCGGCCGACCCCCCGGCCGGCGACTCGTCCTCGTCCGACACGGTGGAGGTGGTGGCGCCCGGCGCCTCGCCGGGGAGGGGCGCTGTCGGGGCGGTGGTGGTGGTCCGGCCGTCGTCGGGCCGATCCGTGTCACCGGTGAAGGGGTCGTCGGTGGTCGCCGTGGTGGCCGTCGTGGAGGACGTCGTCGTCGAGGACGTGGTGGTCGTGGGCGCCGTCGTCGTGGTCGTCGGCGCCTGGGTGGTGGTCGTCGGCAGCGGCAGCAGCGGCGCCTCGGTGGTGGTCGTCTCCTCGGTCGGCTCCTCCGTTCCTTCGTCCTCCTGGGCCGTGGCCGCACCGGCGACGAGCGCCACACCCATCACGACAGCCGCGACGAGGGCAGCGGCCCGGGCCAGACGTGCCCGCGTCACCGCTGGTGCTCCGGGCACGACCACGAGGTGCGTCCCCCGGTGAGGTGTGCGCGCACCGGTGCTCAGTGGGCCTGGAGGATGGCGTCGTCGGCCATGTCGGCGAACACGGCGGGGGCGCCGGGCCCGGCGAAGACCACCGACGAAGAGCCGACGAAGCCGAGCCGGGCGGGCATCGTGAAGTTGCGCACGGCACCAGGCTGGATTGCGAGGGCGGCGCGGCCGAGTCGGTACAGCTCGACGGGGCTGACGCCCTCGGTCCGGACGTTGCGGAACAGGAGGTCGAGGTGGTCGATCACATGGGTGGGTGACGTCCCCCGCGCCTGGAGGGCCTCGAGGGCGTGGATGATGAACTGGCCCTGGTTGGCGGTCCGGGAGACGTCGCCGCCGGGGATGTGGCGGTTGCGGGTGAAGGCGAGCGCCTGGTGGCCGCTCAGCAGGTGCCGACCAGGGCGGAAGTTGGCACCAGAGTTGCCGTCGTTGTGGTCGACGGCGACGTCGACCTCCACCCCCCCGATGGCGTCGACCATGGCCTCGAGGCCCACGAAGGTCGTGGTGAGCACATAGGAGATTGGGATCCCGGTGAGCGCCTCGACGGTCCGCGCCTGCAGCCCGGGGCCCCCGTTGAGCGCCTCGTTGATGCGCCCGGCCGATCGACCCGGGATCTGGACCCAGGTATCCCGAGGCAGGTTCAAGATGGTGGCCCGACCCTCGGCGGCGTTCAGCCCGACGACGTGGAGGCCGTCGGCCCGTCGCCCGGACAACCCGGGCCGCTCGTCGCTCCCCACCGCCAAGATGAACACCGGGCCCTCGGGACCACCGGTCTCGTAGGTTGCCCTCCCCGCGGGCGTCACCTTGTGGAGCACCAGACCGGCGGCCTGGCGGTCGCGCTGGATGTCGGCTCCGACCAGACCGGCGAGTCCGACCACGAGCACCAGCGCGGCGCAGAGCACCCGGCGCGCCATCAGTCGTCGCCGTCCGGCTCGACGGCCGTCCATCGTGAGCCCCTTGCCCTGCGCTGGGCCCGCGGGGCGACATCGCGCTCCACCGATACCTGGTACTCCGAGATCCGCCAGCCGTCGTCGGTCGGGATGAGGGTGAGGTCTCCAGAGCGCGCCACCCGCGCCACCTCGACCCCACGCCAGCTCACGCTGCGGAGCTCGAGGCGTACCCGGGCGACCACCATCTGCACCGGCTCGACCGCCCCACCCAACCCGGTGAGGCCGACATCGGAGCGGAGCACCTCGACCCGGAAGCTGCGGGGCAGGCCCTCGTCGATCATGAGGTGACGGTCGGGTCCACCGGCACGCTCACCGGCATCGGTGGTGAACAGGGCACCGAGGTCACCAACGACCGAGCCGGTGACCATCGGGGTGAGCGACGCCGATTCCAGCAGCTCCTCCACCACGCCGAGCACCTCGGCGCGCACGGGGTCGGTGAGCTCGGATCGAGCGGCGCTGTCGCTCACCAGCTCCGACCGGGTCAGCGACAGGTCGAGGTCCGGCAGCGTGGTGGTCGTGGCGCGGGAGAGATCGGAGGGATCAGCGGGCGAAGCGTCGTCATCGCCGCTGCACGCCGCCAGGAAGAGCACGAGGGCGATGATGGGCAGCAGGCTCGTCCGTGACATGACGTCGCCATGGTGGTCCACCGGGAGCACCGAGTGGTGTCACCGGCGCTCAGGCGCCGGCGGCCGCCACGGCAAGGGCCTGGAGGACGTCGGCAATGATGTCGTCGACGTGCTCGAGGCCGAGCGACAGGCGGACCAGACCGTCACCGATGCCCATCCCCTCGCGCTCCTCCGGGGTGAGGCCGGCTGCGGTGGTGGAGGCGGGATGGGTCACGAGCGTGTCCGGACCGCCCAGCGAGGTGGCGAGGTGGGCGAGGCGCATCGCCTCGGCGAAGCGGCGGCCTGCCTCCCAGCCACCGACGATGTCGAAGCTGAGCACGGTGCCGCCGAGGGACATCTGGCGCTTGGCGAGGTCGCGCTGGGGGTGCGAGTCGAGACCCGGGTAGTTGACCCGGCTCACGAGGGGGTGCTCCTCGAGCAGGTCGGCCAGGCGCTCGGCCGACTGGCACTGCTGGCGGACCCGCACGCCCAGGGTGCGGATCCCCCGGAGCCCGTTGAGGGCGTCGAAGGGGGACGCCACCGCGCCGTGGATCGTGTGGTAGCTCCAGATCCAGTTGATGAGGTCGGCGCTGCCGGCCGCCACGCCGAGGGTGGCGTCGTTGTGCCCCGAGAGGCCCTTGGTGGCCGAGTGGACCACCAGGTCGACGCCGTGGTCCAGGGGGCGCTGCACCATCGGCCCGGCGAAGGTCGAGTCCACCACCGTGACCGGCCCCTTGATGGCCCCCACGACGTCGAGGTCGACGAGCTGCATCACCGGGTTTGCCGGTGTCTCCACGAACACCATGACGGTGCGGCCAGGCTCCACAGCCTCGACGATCGCGGTTGCGTCGGTGCCATCGACGAAGGTGACGTCGATGCCGAAGCGGGGGCAGACCATCTGGAACAGCATCGAGGTGGCGGAGTAGAGCTGGCGCTGCGCCACGACGTGATCACCCGAGGAGCACATCGCCAGGACGATCGAGGAGATCGCGCCCATGCCGGAGGCGAACGCCTGGGCTGCCTCGGCGCCCTCCAGCGCGCACACCGCCTCCTCGAAGGCGGCAACGGTGGGGTTGCCGTGGCGGCCGTAGAAGGTGGTGGCGCGAGGCGAGGTGGCCATGCGGAGCCCCTCGTCGAGCGACTCGGTCTCGAAGGTGCTCGTGGCCCACAGCGGCGGCGCCAGCGAGCGTTCGTCGCGACCGGCCCGAACCGCACGGGTCTCGATGTGGTGCTCCCCTTCGTCGGGCTCGTTCACGCTGCCTTCTCCACGCCTTCGATGAACGCCGACAGGGCCGGACCCACCTGCTCCACCTCGAGCAGGAACCCGTCGTGACCGTGGACGCTGTCGATCTCCACATAGTCGCAGGTGCCGCCGGCCTCGATGACCGCGTCTCGGATCTGACGTTGCTGGTACGTCGGGTACAGGAGGTCGCTGGAGACACCCATCACCAGCATCGGGACGCCGACGCGTCGAAGTGCCTTGGCCACTCCGCCGCGCCCTCGACCGATGTCGTGGAGGTCCATGGCCTTGCTGAGCAGGAGGTAGGAGTTGGCGTCGAAGCGCCGCGCCAGCTTGTCGCCGTGGTACTCGAGGTAGCGCTCGACCTGGAAGCGCTGCCACAGGCTGAAGCCGTCGAGGGGCTCGACCACCTCGCGCCCGAAGCGATCGGTGAACACGTCGTCGGAGCGGAACGTGATCTGGCTGACCATGCGCGCCATGGCGAGCCCCTCGCTCGGGCCGTCACCAGGTCCGGCGTCGTAGTAGTCGCCGCCGCGCCAGCGGGGATCGAGGCGGATGATGCGCCGACCGGTGCTCCACCACGCGATCTGCTGGGCGCTGGCGGCCAGATCGGTGGCGATCGGCACCAGCGAGCGCACCCGTTCCGGGAACATCACCCCCCACTCGAGCACCTGCATCCCGCCCATGGAGCCCCCGACCACGCTGAGCCACCGGTCGATGCTGAGCTCGTTGCCCACCGCTGCCTGCGTCCGCACCATGTCGCGGATCGACACGACCGGGAAGGCCGAGCCGTAGGGGCGGCCCTCGGCGGCGGGGTCCGGGTCGGGTGATGCCGGCCCGGTGGTGCCCTGACACCCGCCCAGGACGTTGACGCACACGACGAAGAGGCGGTCGGTGTCGATCGCCCGGCCCGGGCCGATCAGCCCGTCCCACCAGCCCGGCGCGGGGTGGCCGTCGATGAGCGGCCCGGCGGCATGGGAGTCGCCGGTGAGGGCATGGCACACCAGGACCGCGTTGTCGGCAGCCGGGCTCAGCGATCCCCACGTCTCATAGGCCAGCGAGATGTCCGTGAGCATCCCGCCGCCCTCGAGCACGAAGGGGCGGTCGGCACCGAGGCACGCGAAGCGTCGCCGTCCGGGTGGGTCGCCGGGACGCCACGCACCGCTGGCGGGGAGGGCGGCCTGCATGGGACCGAGGCTACCGGCGGCACCCGCCGAGCCTGAGACGGGTTCGGTCACTGGGTGGCCCGTTCCACCCGACGGAGGATCAGCCGGGCCGGTCAGAGGACCCGCAGGACCGGGCCCTCGGCTTCCACCAGCTCCCCGTCCCGGTCGAGGGCGAGGTGGTGGACCGTCTCCGCCGGGGTCCCCCGCAGGGCGTCGATGACCTGGCCGAGGGTGAGGCCGGCGACCGGCTCGCCGTCGACCGCGAGGAGGCGGTCACCAACCCGGACGTCGTCGAGGCCGGTGATCGTGCCGATCACGTGGTGGTGGCCGTCGGCGTCGATGCCGACCACCATCCCGACCATGTCGGCGTCGGGCTCGGCGAAGGGCCGGCCCTGCTCGAGGCGCACGAGCCCCGAGGCGACGGCGAGCTCGACCCGGAAGTGGCGCAGGAGGTTCCCGCCGAGGCTGCCCACCACGGGAGCGGTCACGCCGGGGACGAGCCGGCCGTAGGCGGAGTCGGGCCTCCATGCCACGGCGACGCCGGGGACGGTGAAAGCCCCCCAGGAGACCTCGGGCACGCGCAGCATCGGGGTCGAGGCCTCGAAGGACAGGCCCGACATGTTGGCCGGGCCGACCGACGCCGCCGAGCGAGGCCAGACGGGGTTGGACGCCTCCCACGACCGGAAGACGTGGTCGGCGACCAGGCAGCACGAGGTGCCCGTGTCGAGGAGCAGGCCGAGGACCTCCCCCGCCACCTCGACCTCCGCTCGAGCGAAGCCCGACTCCCGCTCGACGTCGACCGGGACCGCCACACCGGTGCCGGGGAGGTCGTCGGGCGCCGACAGCCGCAGCTCGCCGCGTGGGTAGTCGATCACCACACCGTGACGGCGCAGCAACGACGCCGGGAGGACCACGTCGATCCTCTCGGACTCCGTCCCGGTCTGGGCGTCGTCGTCGATGGCGTACGCGGCGATCCCGTCGGTGTCGAGGCCGAACCCGTCGCCAGCGAGCGCCGGCGGCTCCACCGACGTCGCCTCGCCCCCGTCGGACTCGACGCTGAACCCGAGCCCGAGGCCCAGGCCGTCGGCCAGCGACCGTCGCAGCAGCAGCGCACCTCCCCCGGTGTCGACCAGCGCCCGCAGCGTCCGCGGCGAGCCGCCGGCATCCGCCGTGATGAGGTCGACGCAGGGACGATCGTTGGCGACGACCAGCGGGAGGGTGACGGCGTCCATGGCATCCATGGTGCACCCCGCTCGGGCCGGCGCGTTCAGCGGTGGGCCGGGAGTCGGCCCGCCCACCAGTCCACGAGGCCGTCGTCGGTGACGGCATAGGCCTCGGTGGAGGCGGCCGCCGCCGCCAGCAGCGCGTCGAGGCGCTCCACCGGGTCGTCAACCGCCGAGGCACGCCGGACCTCCCCTGCGGCACGAGCCCAGGCGTCGCCGTCGACAGGGAGGGGGATGGCCCGGACCTGTGCGGCGCTGAGCTTGATGGCTCCCGGGGACAGCCCGGCACCGCCGTAGGTACGGACCGCCCACGCGCTGGCCACGGGCGACAGCAGGACGGCAGCGGCGTGCCACAGCCGATCGGGCGGGGGCACCACGGAGATCACGGGGGTGCACGGCAGCCAGCGGCCCGCATCATCGACGACCGCCTCGAGGACCCGGGTCTGGGTGGCGAGCAGCACCTTCGGGACCAGCTGGCCGGTCGCCCACGCACCGAGGCCGCTCTCTGCCCGCAGTGCCGCCACGTCCACCCTCGGCGCCACCCAGTGACGTTTGAGATACCGGACGGGCCGCCGGCCCCAGAGGCTGCGCGCCGGGTCGATCGTGCCCGAGGTCACCAGCGGAGCGAAGCAGTCGTCGTCGGTGTCGCCGCCCGGGTCGTCGACGACGAAGGGGGCGAGCCCGTAGTACTCGTCTCGGAAGCCGGCGGAGACCGCGCACCCCTCGCCGAGCAGGCCGGCGACCACCGGGGCGCACGGCGGCGGACCACCGCCGGAGAACACCAGGTGCGACCACGTCGGCGCCGCCGCGAGGGCACCGGCGTCGACGACGCTGGCCTCCAACTCGACCGGCGGTGTGCCCGTCGCCCGCGCCAGGCTGCCGCGCCGAGGCCCGCCCTCCCGCAGGACCGCCACGCAGACCGACACCGACGCGTCGAAGGCGCCGGCGTCCGGGAGCCACAGGCGCTCGAGGGAGGCCCCGTCGAGCACCCGACGACGGGCCCGGCCGGACGAGCGGGCCGACAGGAACGACCGGGGCAACACCATGGCCACCCGACCCCCGGGAGCCACGAGCGAGCGGCCGAGGAGCAGGAAGACGGTCGCGGCGTCGGCATAGCCCCCGGCAGCGGGGCCGTAGCGCTCCAGCAGCGACGTCGAGGCGGATCTGGACCGCGCCGTCTCGCGGGCCAGCTGTCCGAGGAACGGGGGGTTGGTCACCACGAGGTCGAAGCCCTCGCCCCACTCCCCCTCGTCCCGGAGCAGCGCATCGGCCACCGAGACATCGGGGACCGCCTCGCCGCCGCACCACAGGCAGAGGGCGGCCTCGGTCGCGGCGGCCGCCACCGGATCGATGTCGACGCCCACCAGCCGGCGCACCACCGAGGCACGGGCCTCCCCTCCGCCGGCCAGCTCCTCGGCCACCCCCAGGAGGAACGCACCGCCGCCGACGGCGGGGTCACAGACCCTCGCGGGCCGTGCTCCCTCGAGGCACCAGCGGACGACGGGCGCCACGAGCGCGGGAGGTGTGTGGAAGACCCCGCGACGGCGGCGGCCGTCCCGGTCGAGGAGCGCCTGGCCGGCCGCGCCCACCAGCCAGGGAGATGCCTCGGCGGCGGGGACCGCCACCTCGATCGGCGAGCCCCATGCCGAGAGCAGCGCCAGGTCGGGCAGCCGCACGCCGAGGTGGCGTGCCACCGCCAGCGTCACCCCGGCGAGCAGCCTCGCACGACCTTCGTCGCCCACGGGTCCCGCCGGCCGCAGCCAATCGTGGGACCCGCTCGCACCTCTGTCCGCCACGGTGCCAGCCTCGCGCCCCGTCCGGGCCTCCCGGCGGACCCCGGGTACCGTGCTGCCATCGAGCTGGTCCTCCTCGCCCTCCTGGCCTTCGTCACCGCCGGCGCCGGGGCGCTCGGCGGCCTCGGCGGAGCCGTCCTGCTCGTCCCCCTCCTGGTGCTCACCGGCATGGATCCGCTCGAGGCCGCCCCCCTCGGGCTCCTCTCGGTGGCAGCCGGATCACTGGCCGCCGGGGCGGTGCAGCTGGCCGAGGGCACCGTTCACCACCGCCTCGGGATCACCCTCGAGATCGCCGCCAGCTTCGGTGCCGTGGGCGGAGCCCTCCTCGCCGGCGTCACCCCCGCCGGGGTGGTGGTCCGGGTGCTCGCGGTGTCCGCCATCGTCGCCGCCCTCGCCGGCGGCCTCCGGCGTGGGGTGCGGAACACCGCCGACGCCACCTTCGCCGGCGACGTCGCCGGCGAGTGGCCGGGAACGCTCTCGGGGACCTACCACCTCGGTGGCGGGGTGGTGCCGTACCAGGCGAGGCGACCCGCCCTCGGTGCCGCCGCCATGTCGGTCACCGGGATGGTCGCCGGGCTCTCCGGGGTGAGCGGTGGCTTCCTCAAGACTCCGGCGATGACCGAGATCATGCACGTGCCGTCGAAGGTGGCAGCCTCCACCACGCTCTTCACCGTCGGCATCACCTCTGCCGCGGCCCTCTCCGTCTACGCCGGCCAGGGTCGCATCGACGCCCGCACCGGTGCTGCCGTGGTCACCGGCGCCCTCCTCGGGGGGCGCGTGGGGGCGCTCCTCCAGTCCGTCCTCCCGCCACCTGTGGTCCGGCGTGCCCTGAGCGTCACCCTCATCCTGGTGGGCATCGTGCTCCTGGTGCGCGGGTGACGGCGTCGGTGTCGGGTGGCGGGGCACCGGCGAGGCACCGTGGGCTGGCCCTCGCCCTGCGGGTGGCGAGCTGGGTCACGCTCGTCCTCGCCGTGGTGGGCGCAACCGCGCCCGGCGACGCTGGCGAAGCAGCGGCCCAGGCGATGGTCGTGCTCCTCATCGCCGCGCCCACCGGGCGGGTGGCGTGGCTGGCGGTCCGCTGGCTCCGGAAGGGGGACCGGCGCTACGGGCTGCGGGCCCTCCTCCTGGTCTCGGTGGTGGCGGTGACCGGCGTGGCATCGCTGCTCGTCTGAGGCCGACCCTGGCGCGGACCGACGGCATCCGTACCATGGGGCAGTGCCCGACAAGTCGAACGTGCCCGTGGCCCGGGCCTACACCCCCACCGCGCTGCCGTCGGTGACGGCTCGCGCCCTGGCCTTCCTCGCCATCGTCCTCGGCGGGCTCTGCGGGGGCCTCATCGGCTACGCCGTGACCGACCTGCAGTGCGGCGTCTCCGCAACCGTGGTCGTGCCCGACCAGCCGGCCGAGGGCGAGACGCCCACCACCGGCCCGGCCACGACGATCCGTCGCCAGAGCGTTGCCGAGCGCGGCTGCACCACGGTCGTCGGCGTCGGCACCGTCGCCGGCGCCGCCATGGGCGCGGGCGGCGTCGCCGTCATCTCGGTGCTCGTCCTCCGCGCCATGGCCGAGTGGCGCCGTGAGCTCGAACAACCCGACGCATCCTGACGCCGCCTACTCACGGATGAAGCGGAGGCGGCGGAAGCCCTCGGCGAGCCCGGCATCGACGCGGGCACCCTCCTCGGCTGCTCGCTGCCGCACGAAGTCAGCGAGCCACGAGTCGGCGCCGTCCTCCAGCTGGCTCTCGTGGCAGAACAGTGCCGCCACCTTGGCGTCGATGGACCCGCTCACGTCGACCCAGACATCGGGTTCGAGGCTGCCGGAGAGCAGCACCACGCCCACCTGGTGCGCTGCGCCCTCCCCCGGGTGGTAGAGGGGGAAGGCGGCGGCTGGCGCCACGGCGTCCAGCGTCGCCCAACCGAGGGCACGGTGGTCGACGTGGTTCACGTAGCCGTCGCCGAAGAAGGCGGCGGTGGGGTCGGGGCAGACGACGACCTCCGGCTGGAGGCGACGGATGAGCCCGACCAGCTCACCACGCAGCTCCGGCACGCGGTCGAGGTCGCCGTCGGGATGGCCGAGCAGCTCGACGCCGGCCACGCCCAGGGCCGCGGCCGCGGCACGGGCCTCATCCGCCCGCCGGGCGGCGAGGGCGACGGGGTCGGTGGCGGGGTCGAGCGAGCCCTTCTCCCCCTGCGCGGCCACCACCACGTGCACCTCGCAACCGGCCGCTGCCCAGCGGGCGAGGGTCGCCCCGCACGAGATCTCGGGGTCGTCAGGGTGGGCGTAGACGGCGAGCGCCCGTACCGGGATGTCCTCCAGGAGCTCGGCCATGACCCAAGCGAGGCTACCGCCGCACCGGAGCCGGCCCCGTAGGGTGCGGTTCGTGCCCCGACCCAACCCCGACGAGCTGCTCGAGCTGGCCCTCACCGTTGCCTGCGACGCGGCTGCGCTGCTGCGGGAGCGCCGCCTCGCCGCCCGCTCGGAGGTCACCACCAAGAGCTCCTCCACCGACATGGTCAGCGATGTCGACCGAGACGCCGAGCGCCTGGTGGTCGAGGCGCTCCTCGAGGCCCGCCCCGACGACGGCATCCTCGGCGAGGAGGGGGCCGAGCAAACGGGCACCTCGGGGGTCCGGTGGGTGGTCGACCCCCTCGACGGCACCACCAACTACCTCTACGGCCTGCCCGTGTTCGCCGTCTCGGTGGCCGCCGAGCTCGACGGCTCAGCCGTCGTTGGAGTCGTGGTCGACCCGAGCCAGGGGGAGACCTTCGCCGCCGTCCGGGGGGCCGGCGCGACGCTCGACGGCACCCCCATCCACGCCAACGACATCGACGACCTGGCCCAGGCACTGGTGGGCACCGGCTTCGCCTACGACCCCCGCCGGCGTGGACTGCAGGCCGCGGTGCTCGCCCCCGTCCTGCCTGCCGTCCGCGACATCCGCCGGAGCGGCGCGGCCGCCGTCGACCTCTGCTGGGTGGCCTGCGGCCGGCTCGACGCCTTCTACGAGAAGGGCCTCGCCCCCTGGGACCACGCCGCCGGCGCCCTCATCGCCTCGGAGGCCGGTGCGGTCACCGACGACCTCCACGGAGGCCCCGTGTCCGGTGACTTCGCCTTCGCATCGGCGCCCGGCATCAGCGATCCGCTGCGGGCGCTCCTCACGCGAGCGGGGGCGTTCGAGGCCTGACCGCACGGGGTGGCTTCCCCCGACCTCCCAGATGCGGCATCCTTCGCGGGTGGGTACACGCATCCTGACCGTCGAGGACGACGAGCGCATCCGTACGGCCGTGCGCATGGCACTCGAGGACGAAGGCTGGGAGGTCGTCGAGTCGGAGAGCGGCGAGGGCGGCATCGAGGCCTTCGCCTCCGCACCGACCGACGTCGTCCTCATCGACCTCATGCTGCCGGGCATCGACGGCTTCGAGGTCTGCCGCGCCATCCGCAAGACCAGCGACGTCCCCATCCTGATGGTCACGGCGAGGGCCGACACCCACGACGTGGTCGCCGGCCTCGAGGCGGGGGCGGACGACTACGTCACCAAGCCCTTCCAGCCGAAGGAGCTCTCGGCGAGGATCCGCGCCCTGCTCCGCCGTGCCCGCCCAGCGGCGCCCGGAAGCACCCACCTGAACTTCGGTGACCTCGAGATCATCCCCGACGAGGGTGTGGTGCGCCGCGGAGGCGAGGAGGTGCACCTCACCAAGACCGAGTTCCGCCTGCTCTGCGAGCTCGCCTCCACTCCCGGGCGGGTCTTCAGCCGCGAGCAGCTGCTCGACCGGGTCTGGGGCTACGACTACTTCGGTGACGGCCGGCTCGTCGACGTGCACGTCCGCCGGCTCCGCACCAAGGTCGAGGGCGACGCCGCCAACCCGCGCCACGTGGTCACCGTGCGCGGGCTCGGCTACAAGCTCCAGGTCTGACCGGCGTGGTCGTCGACGCGCAGCAGCTCGACAAGGAGCCGGGCGACGGCGGTCGCCGCCGTCGCCTCCTGCTCGGGCTGCGTGCCCGCGTCACCGCGGCCTTCGCCCTGGGCGCGCTGCTCCTGTCGGTCGTGCTGTCGGTCGCCGCCTATGGCCTGGTTCGCGAGAACATCGTCCGCCAGCGGGAGTCCACCGCCACCAGCCAGGCCTTCCAGAACGCCAGCCAGGTTCGCGACGGGCTCCGATCGGCCGACACACCTCGCATCGAGCTGATCGAGACGCTCCAGAACCCCGGTGGGGGGAACCCGGTGCTGCACCACGACGACGAGTGGTTCGCCTCGAACCAGAGCAAGGGTCGCGACCAGATGCCCGTGGAGCTGCGCGACGCGGTCATCAGCGACGGGGCCACGGTCCGCCAGCGCTACACCCTCGACGGCGAGACCCACTACGCCATCGGTGTCCCCATCCGCGCCGTCGGTGCCTCCTACTTCGAGATCACCTCGTTCGGCGACGTCGACGCCGCCCTCAACAACCTCGCCACCGCCCTCACGGCGGCGGCGGTGCTCACCACCTTGGCGGGGGCGGCCATCGGCACCACCGGCAGCCGCCGGGTGCTGCGTCCCCTGGCAGACGTCAGCGCCGCCGCGGTGGCCATCGCCGGCGGTCGCCTCGACACGCGCCTGGCGCGCAACGACGACCCCGACCTCGGCACGCTCGTCGCCTCCTTCAACGAGATGGCCAGCGCCCTCGAGGAGCGCATCGAGCGCGACGCGCGCTTCGCGTCCGATGTGAGCCACGAGCTGCGCTCGCCGCTGACGACCCTGAGCGCCTCCATCGAGGTGCTCCAGGGCCGCCGCGAGGAGATGCCCGCCCGCGCGCAGTTCGCTCTCGACCTGCTCGTCGCCGACGTGCAGCGCTTCTCGGCGATGGTCGAGGACCTCCTCGAGATCTCCCGCTTCGACGCCGGCGCCGCCCATCTCGAGCGGGACCACGTCCGCATCGACGAGCTGGTGCGCCACGCCGTGGCCACCACCGGCTCCGATGTGGCCGTGCGCGTGGACCCCACCGCGTCGTCGCTCACGGTCGAGGCCGACAAACGCCGGATGGTGCGAGTGATCACCAACCTGCTCTCCAACGCCGAGAAGTACGCCGGCGGCGCCAGCGCCGTGGTGGTCGAGCACATCGACGACGAGGCCCGCATCGTGGTGGAGGACCTCGGGCCCGGAGTCGGACCGACCGATCGGGAGCGGATCTTCGACCGCTTCTCCCGCGCGGCGTCGGCCGCCGGCCATCGGGGCACGAGCGACGGGGTGGGTCTCGGACTCGCCCTCGTCAAGGAGCACGTGCAGCTCCACGGCGGGCGCGTGTGGGTGGAGGAGCGGGGCGACGGCCAGCCCGGTGCGCGCTTCGTGGTCGCCCTTCCCGTCACGGCGGCGCACGGAGATGACGCCGACCAGGACCTGGCCGACGTTCAGGCGCGGGCTGGGGAACCGGCATGAGGGCGCACCGCAGCGGCCTCGTGGCCATGGCGATGGCCCTCGCGGTGGCCGGTTGCGGCACGGGCAGCGACGGTGAGCCCCGGGCCATCTCGAGCGACCAGGTCCCCTTCGGGCTCCTCGACCCAAGCACCACCACCACCACGACGTCGCCGGTGGCGGCAACCGTGCCGGCATCGGTGTACCTGGTCGACGGTGACGGCGTGCTCACCCAGGTCCGGCGGGAGGTCGAGGCGCCGCTCACCATCGGGCGGGCGTTGGAGAGCCTCCTCGAGCAGGTCAGCACCGCAGAGGCCGAGGAGGGCCTGCGCAGCTCCATCCCGAGCGGCACGGAGCTCCGGGACTTCTCGGCGCCGGAAGCCGGCATCGTCACCATCGACCTGAGCTCGAGCATCGACAACGTGACAGGCGAGCCTCTCCGCCGTGCCCTGGCGCAGATCGTCTGGACGGCCACCGCGGTGCCGGAGGTGAACCGGATCCTCATCGCGGTCGACGGCGAGCCCCGCGAGGTGCCCGATGGCAACGGCGTCAGCACCGCGACCCCACTCTCGCGGACCGACTACGCGGTCTTCACCAGCCGGCCGACGACCACCACCTCCCCGCCGGAGAACGACCAGCCCACCTCCGAAGGCCCTTGAGGCTCACGGGTCCTGTCGCCGACGGGTCCTCCCACCCTCTGCAGACATCACTCGACGATGACCTGGCCGGTCATGCCCGGGCCGCTGTGGAGGGTGCAGAAGTAGTCGAAGGTGCCGGGCTCGTCGAAGGTGTGCTCGTAGGTCTCGCCCTTCGCCAGGCTGGCGTCGAAGAGACCGTCGGGCCCGGCGTCGCGGTCACCTGACGTCACCGTGTGGGTGGTGCTGTCGTTCTGGATCCAACTGACCGTGGTGCCGGCCGGGACGGTGATGGGGTCCGGGCGGAAGATGAAGGTGTCGATGAAGACGGTCTCGCCCCCACCGGGTCCGGGCTCGGGGACGGCACCGTCGTCGGTCGGGGCGGCGTTGCCCTCGGTGTTGGTGTCCTGGTCGCGGTCGAGCGCCGGGTCCTGGTCGCCGCCGCATGCAGCGAGGATGGTGACCGAGGCGAGGGCGAGGGCGGCGATGAGCTGTCGGGGGTTTCGCATGGGAGCTCCTGTTGGTGGGTTGTGGTGGGTGCTGGCGACGATGTGAGGCCCACCCCGAGGGGCGGGCCTCACATCGTCAGCTGGGGGGTGACGACCTACCGGAGATCGTTCCTCCGGCAGGCGGATGCGGCATCAGCCGAGGATCCCACCGGCGAGCGTCTGGGCGGTGCCGGGCATGTGGCCGGCAGCCTCACGGAGACGGGGGAAGGTCTCCGGCGAGCCCTCGAGCACTGCGTCGATGGTGCTGAAGACCGACTCGACGTGCGGGACCAGGGCGTCGGCGACGGCGCTGGACGGGAGGCGACCCTCGGTCGCACCCTCGATGAAGGCACCGAACTCGGTGCGGTAGCCATCGAGCTCGGCTCGGGCCTGGTCCTGACCGGCCTGGTCGCCGCCGGCACCGGCAAGGGTGTACTCGACGAAGAAGCCGATGTGG
>DATKDW010000074.1 GCA_035512495.1 Acidimicrobiales bacterium | reverse complement strand
AAGGCACCGAACTCGGTGCGGTAGCCATCGAGCTCGGCTCGGGCCTGGTCCTGACCGGCCTGGTCGCCGCCGGCACCGGCAAGGGTGTACTCGACGAAGAAGCCGATGTGGTCACGCCACAGGGCGAGGAACTGCTCGCCGCCGGCCTCGCCGTAGACGCTGCTGATCGCCTCGGAGAGGGCAACGGAGTTCTGGTCGAGGGTGGCCACCGCAGAGGCGGTGGCGGGGGCCTCGAGGTCGCCGCCGTCGCCGACGGCGGTGGCGATGGCCGTGCCGGCCAGGTAGACGTGCTCCTGGAGGAGCGCTGTCAGTCCGGCGCGCAGGTCGGCGGCGCCGGTGTCGACGCTGGTGTCGGAGGCGTTGGTGGTGCCGTCCTCGTCGGTGGTCTCGGTGGCGGGGTCACCGGTGGAGGCGGTGCCGCCGTCGTCGGTGCCACAGGCTGCGCCCAGCAGGGCCGCCAGGGCCAGTCCGGCGCCGAGCTTCAGGTACTTCGGGTTCATGGTGCTCCTCGATTGGTGTGTCGGTGGGGGTTGGTGACTCACGACCTCTACGGGACCGGTTGCCGTTGCGGATGTCATCTCGGGGGTACGCTCCGCCCATGCAGGCGGGAGCGTTGGTCGCCGGCCGCTATCGCCTCGAAGGACCGCTCGGCGAGGGCGCCACCGCCTCCGTGTGGCGGGCCCGTGACCTCGACCTCGGTGTCGTCGTCGCCCTCAAGGTCCTCCGCCCGGAGGGAGTCGACGACGAGCTGGCCCGACGCTTCGAGCGCGAGGCCACCATCCTGCGCTCGCTCCAGCACCCGAACGTCGTGCGGGTGCTCGGTGCCGGGCGCGATGGCGACCTCCGCTTCATCGTCATGGACCTCCTGGAGGGCCGATCCCTCGCCGAGGTGGTGGCCAAAGGGCCCCTCTCCCCGCGGGACGCGGCAGCGGTGGTCGCCGACGTCGCCGCCGGCCTCGACCGCTGCCATCGCGAGGGGGTGCTCCACCGCGATGTGAAGCCGGCCAACGTGGTCCTCACCGGCGACGGTGTGCCCGTGCTGGTCGACTTCGGCATCGCACGGGCAGATGACGTCAGCGTCGTGACCCGGGCCGACGTCGTGCTGGGCACCGCCGCCTACCTCTCACCTGAGCAGGCCGAGGCCCGCCCCCTCGACGCCCGAAGCGACGTCTACGCCCTCGGCTGCGTCCTCCACGAGCTGGTGGCCGGCGACCCTCCCTTCACCGGGACGACCTCGGTGGCGGTGGTGGTCAAGCACCTCCAGGAGCCACCGCCACCGCTGCGAGGGCTCGTCCCCGACGTCCCCGCCGACCTCGAGGAGGTCGTGCTGCGATGCCTCGCCAAGGACCCCGATGCCCGGTACGGCTCAGCACGTGAGCTCGAGGCCGACCTGCGTCAGGTGGCGACCGGTGAGCCCCTGGTCCACGGCGCCGCCGGCCGATGGGCCGGAGCCGCCGCGGCCACCACGGTTGCCGCCGCTCCCCCACCGGGACCGACCGGGACCGCCGTCCTCGCCCCGGCCATCGCGACGGCACCGCAGCGGAGCCGGCGAGGTCCGGTGGCCGTCGCGGTGGTGGCGATCGTGGCGGCGTTGGTCCTCGGTGCGATCGCCCTGGCCGCGATGCGCTCGGACGGGCCCGGGCCAGTGGTGGTCGGCGACGTCGTCGGTCAACCGGCCGAGCAAGCAGAGGCGCATCTCGTCGCCCTTGGCCTCACCACGACCCGGGTCGATGCCGCCGGCGACGCCACGGCGGGCACGGTCACCGCGACCGAGCCGGCGGCCGGCGCCGAGGTGCCCGCCGGCTCGACGGTCCGCCTCCACGTCTCCTTGGGGCCCCCGCCCACGCCTCCCCCTCCCCCGCCGGACGACGATGACGATGACGACGAGAAAGAAGAGAAGGAGGAGAAGAGAGAAGAAGGACGAGGAGGACGAGGAGGACGATGACAACTGATCGTGGGGATCACGCCGAGAACATGCCGGCCACCCCGTGGAAGAGGTCGGGATCGACCGTCTTGAGCTCACCCACCGCCTCGGCGAGAGGCACCCGCACGATCTGGTCGGCACGCAGCGCCACCATGGAGCCGAAGGCACCGTCGTGGACGGCGTCGATGGCGGCGATGCCGAAGCGGGTCGACAGCACGCGGTCGTACGCCGTGGGGGTCCCACCCCGCTGGATGTGGCCGAGGATGGTGACGCGGGTCTCGTAGCCGGTGCGATCCTCGATCTCGCTTGCCAAGACGTTGGCGATCCCACCGAGCTTCACGTGACCGAACTGGTCGACCTCGGCGTCCTGGAGGGTCAGTGACCCCTCCCTCGGCTGGGCCCCCTCCGCCACCACGACGATGGAGGCGAAGCGTCCCTCGTGGTGCCTGGCGGTGAGGCTGTCGCACACCTCGACGATGTCGAAGGGCTCCTCGGGGATGAGTATCACCGCGGCGCCGCCGGCGATGCCGGCATGGGTGGCGATGTGGCCGGCGTGACGGCCCATCACCTCCACGACCATCACCCGGTCGTGGGACTCGGCGGTGGTGTGGAGGCGGTCGATCGCATCGGTGGCGATCTGGACCGCGGTGTTGAAGCCGAAGGTGACCTCGGTGGCGGAGAGGTCGTTGTCGATGGTCTTCGGCACGCCCACCACCGCGACGCCCTCGTCGGCGAGCCGGTTGGCCACCCCGAGGGTGTCCTCGCCGCCGATGACGACGAGCGCGTCGATGCCGTGCGCCTCGAGGGTGCGCCGGCAGGCCTCCACCCCGCCCTCGATCTTGTAGGGGTTGGTCCGCGACGTGCCGATCACCGTCCCCCCTCTGGGGAGGGTGCCGCGCATGGCGGCGATGTCGAGGGGACGGGTGGCGCCGTCGATCACCCCGCGCCAGCCGTCGAGGAAGCCGACCATGGTGTCGCCGTGGACGGCCTCGCCCTTGCGGACGACGGCGCGGATGACCGCGTTGAGGCCCGGGCAGTCGCCGCCGCCGGTGAGGATGCCGATCTTCATGTGACCTCCGGGGGGTGTGGGCGAGACGACCGCGGGAGCCTACCGACGTGACCACACCCCCGAGCGCTGACCGCTACCGTCGGCGTTCGTGGCCGCCGTGATCGCGATCGACGCAGGGACCACCGGGGTGCGGGCGCTTGCCGTCGACGAGGCCGGCGCCCCGATCGGGTGGTCCTACCGTGAGCTCACCCAGCACTTCCCCCGACCGGGGTGGGTTGAGCACGACGCCGAGGAGATCTGGCAGGCCGTGCGGACGACGATCGGTGAGCTGGTCGCGACCATCGACGTGCCGGTGGCAGCCATCGGCATCACCGACCAACGGGAGACCGTCGTGGCATGGGACCGCCGCACCGGGATGCCGCTGCACCGGGCCGTCGTCTGGCAGGACCGCAGGACGGCCGCACGCTGCGAGGCTCTGCGCGACGAGGGTCACCTCGACCTCGTTCGGCACACGACCGGACTGGTCCTCGACCCGTACTTCTCGGCCTCGAAGATCGAGTGGCTCCTCGACGAGGGAGGGGTCGCAGCGGGACCGGACCTCGCGGTCGGGACCATCGACTCGTGGCTGGTGTGGAAGCTGACCGGCGGGGCCGACCACGTCACCGACACGACGAACGCCTCGCGGACCATGCTGTTCGACATCAGGACCCTGGCGTGGTCCGAGGAGCTGTGCTCGCTCTTCGGCGTGCCGATGTCGTGCCTCCCCGAGGTTCGGCCCTCGAGCGGTCGCTTCGGGGTCACCGTCGCCGGCGCCGGCGTCCCGGCAGGGACACCGATCAGCGGCATCGCCGGCGACCAGCAGGCGGCGCTGTTCGGCCAGGCCTGCTTCGAGCCCGGCATGGCCAAGAACACCTACGGCACCGGCTCCTTCGTGCTGATGAACGTGGGGAGCACCTGCCCAGAACCCGTCGAGGGCCTCCTCACCACGGTGGCCTGGACCATCGACGGCACCCCAGGAGCGACCTACGCACTGGAGGGAGCGGTGTTCGCGACCGGTGCCGCCGTGCAGTGGCTCCGAGACGGGCTCCGGGTGATCGAGTCCGCCGACGAGACCGAGGCGCTGGCCCGCTCGGTCGAGGACAACGAAGGGGTCTACCTCGTCCCTGCCTTCACCGGCCTCGGCAGCCCGTGGTGGGACCCCTACGCACGCGGCACCATCGTCGGCATCACCCGGGGCACGGGCCGGGCGCACCTCGCCAGGGCGACCCTGGAGGCGATGGCGTACCAGACCCGTGACGCGGTCGCCGCCATGGCGGCGGCGTCTGGGCATCCCCTGCGCGAGCTGCGCGTCGACGGCGGAGCCTCGGCCAACGACTTGGTGCTCCAGCTCCAGGCCGACCAGCTCCAGGTGCCCGTCACCCGCTCGGCAGTGCAGGAGACGACCGCCCTCGGCGCCGCCTACCTCGCCGGCCTCGCCGAAGGTGTCTGGTCCAGCCTCGAGGAGGTCGGTGCCCAGTGGCGGGGCGACGTCACCGTGGCGCCGGCCATGCCGGCGAGCGCGACCGACCGCTTGCACGACGGCTGGCGCCGGGCAGTCGAGCGCAGCCTCGCCTGGGAGCAGCAGGGGTCCTGAGGGCCGGCGGGACCGTCAGTTCACGACCCGGCTGAGCTCCTCGAGGGTCGTGAGGCCGTGGGCAGCCTTGACCAGGCCGTCCTCCCGCATGGAGCGCATCCCCTCGGCGCGGGCCACGGCCTCGACCTCGTCGCTGTGGGCGCCGCCGATGATCACCCGGCACAGCTCCTCGGTCGAGAGCATGACCTCGTGGATGGCGAACCGTCCCCGGTAGCCGGTCGCCGAGCACACCGTGCAGCCGACGGCCCGGAAGAACGTGGGGGTGGTGCCGGTGTCGACCAGATCGGGAGACCACCCGGCCGCCACGAGGGTCTCCTCAGCGTGGTCGGCAGGCTCCCGGCAGCGGTCGCAGACCCGGCGAGCGAGGCGCTGGCCCAGCACGCAGTTGAGCGAGGAGGTCACCAGGAACGGCTCGAGGCCGATCTCGAGCAGGCGCAGCGGGGTCGATGCGGCATCGTTGGTGTGAAGGGTGGCGAGCACGAGGTGGCCGGTGAGGGAGGCCTCGGCCACCATGCTCGCGGTCTCCGCGTCGCGGACCTCGCCGACGAGGAGCACGTCGGGATCGGCGCGCAGGAACGACCGCAGGGCGTTGGCAAAGGTGAGCCCGGCCTTGGGGTTGACCTGGACCTGCTTGACCCCCTCGAGGCGGTACTCCACGGGGTCCTCGACGGTGATGATGTTGCGGTGGGGCTCGTTGAGCTCCCGGAGCGTCGCGTAGAGCGTCGACGTCTTGCCCGAGCCCGTCGGACCCGTCACCAGCACCGTGCCCCACGGCTTGCGCCACGCCGACTCGAACCGGGCCAGGGTGTCGGGGAGGAAGCCCGACTCCTCGAGGGTCAGGGCCACGTTGCTCTTGTCGAGGATCCGTAGGACCGCTGCCTCGCCGTTGATGGTCGGGATGGTGGCGATGCGCATGTCGATGCTGCGCCCGGAGACGCGGACCGAGGCCCGACCGTCCTGCGGCACCCGCCGCTCGGCGATGTTGATCTCGCCCATGATCTTCAGGCGGCTGACGATGCCGGCCTGGAGGGTCCTCGGGGCGTGCATCGTGTCGTGGAGCACGCCGTCGATCCGGAAGCGGATGCGAAGCCCGTCGGAGGTGGGCTCGATGTGGATGTCCGACGCGCGGTCGGTGACCGCCTTGCCGATCATCAGCTGCACGAAGCGAACGATGGGCGCGTCGTGCGAGGCGGCATCTACCTGAGCCAGGTCGTCGGCGCGGGTGTCCTCGCCGGTCTCGTCGGCCGCCAGCTTGATGGCGGCTGCCACCTCGCCGTCGTCGGAGCCGATGCGCTCGATGGCGCGCTCGAGCTGCGCGGCGTCCGCCAGCACCGGGGCCACCTTGCGCCCCGACACCGAGCAGATGTCGTCGACGGCGAAGACATCGGAGGGGTTGGCCATGGCCACGACGAGGCGCTCGTCCTCGATCGCCACCGGGAGGGCCCGGTAGCGACGCGCCATCGCCACCGAGATGGCGCTGGTGGCGGTCCAGTCGACCGGGTAGTCGTCGAGGTCCACGAACACGACGCCCACCTGGTCGGCCACGGCATGCAGCAGGTTGACGGTGGTGACGAGACCGGCCTCGATCAGGACCTCACCCAACCGGCCACCGTGCTCCTGTTGGAGGACGAGGCCGCGATCGAGGTCGGCCATGGTGATCGACCCGTTGTCAACGAGGATCTCGCCGAGGCGACGGCGTTCGACGGCGAGGGTGGCGGGGGGGCTCTCGTGCACACCCTGGTCATCGGCACTCGAGGCGCCGAGGTTGAGTGCACCCCCGGATCGCGAGCCGGACGGTGGGGTCACTAGCCGACTGCCAGCGTGGGACGGGCGCCGTCGCCACCGCGCCCGTCGGCAGCAGCCGGGAGGGGCGGGCCCGACAGCACCGGGGTCCGCTCGGCCGGGAGCGCCTCGGCATCGGGCGCGGCATCGGGCGCGTGCCGCTTGGCGTAGTGGTCGACGTAGTCCTGACCGCTGAGGCCACGGAGCTCGAACATGATCTCATCGGTGATCCGGCGCAGGACCATCGGATCGGTCGCGCGGTCGGCCTCGCGGGAGAAGTCCATCGGCGGCGAGAACCTGACCGTGATCGGCCGGAAGAGGTTGGGTCGGACCTGGCCGATGGGCTGGGCCTCGCGGGTGCCCACCATGGCCACCGCCAGCACCGGCACGTTGCCCTGCAAGGCCAGGCGGGCGACGCCGGTGTGGCCGCGGTAGAGGCGTCCGTCGGGCGAACGGGTCCCCTCCGGGTAGATGCCGAAGAGGCCTCCACCATCGAGCACCTCGCTGGCTGCCGCCAGCGCACCCTGCGACGCCGAGCCGCCCGTGCGCCTGATCGGGATCTGACCCACGGCCCGGAAGAACCAGGCGGTCTTGGGGTCGTCGAAGTACTCGGCCTTGGCGACGAAGGTGACGCGCCGGCGCAGGACGAGCGGCAGGAAGATGGAGTCGCAGAACGAGACGTGGTTGCTGGCCAGGATCGCCCCACCGGAACGGGGCACGTGCTCGAGCCCCTCCACCCGGATCCGGTAGAAGAACCGCAGGAGGGGCGTGAGGATCGCCTTGAGCACCCAGTACGCCATCAGGCCCGAATCCTACCCTTCACCGTCGATGTAACGCAGTGAGCGTTTCCGCCGCTGTTCTTGACCGGTCAGTCAAGTGGTGCGCTACGGTCGCCCGAATGGACCGCCGTCTCACGGCTCGCGGCAAGGAGCGGCGCCAGCAGCTGCTCACCTTCGCCACGACTCGCTTCGCCGAACGTGGCTACCACCCCACCTCGGTGGCCGAGATTGTCTCCGGCCTCGGGGTCGGCAAGGGCGTCTTCTACTGGTACTTCTCCTCCAAGGAGGAGCTGCTGGCCGAGATCCTGCGGGCGTCCCACCAGGACCTCCGGCGCCGCCAGCAGCAGGCCATCGCCGACGAGCCCAACCCGGTCGAACGCATCGAGCTCGGCATCCGGGCGTCGATGCGGTGGTTCTTCGAGCACCGCAAGCACTTCACGATCTTCCAGTTCGCCGCCAGCGAGGAGCGCTTCGCACCCGTGCTGCGCCGCAACCAGGAGGTGGCGATCGCCGACGCGGTGCGCCACATCAAGGACGGGATCGTCGAGGGCCGCATCGCCGACCAGGATCCCGAGGTGCTGGCCCAGGCGGTGGTCGGCGTGGTCGAGCAGCTGACCCAGACCTACATCTTCGAACGCAGCGAACCGGTCGAGCACGCCGCCGATGCCGCCGTCGCCTTCTGCCTCCACGGCCTCTGCGGCGAGGAGCGGCGCGGCTAGGAGAGTCAGCCGAGTTTCGTGAGTGCCTTGCGGATGCCGCGCACCGCCTGACCGATGCGGTGCTCGTTCTCCACCAGCGCGAAGCGAACGAACCCCTCGCCACCGGGACCGAACCCGACACCGGGTGACACCGCGACCTTCGCTTCCTGCACGAGCAGCTTCGAGAACTCGAGGCTGCCCAGCTCCTCGTAGGGCGCGGGAATCGGCGCCCACACGAACATCGTCCCTCGCGGTCGCTCGACCTCCCATCCGACCCGGGCGAGCCCGTCGACGAGCGCGTCGCGGCGCCCGAGGTAGATGTGGTTCACCTCGACGGGGTAGTCGGGCGCCTCGTTCATGGCCACGATCGACGCGATCTGGATCGGTTGGAACGTTCCGTAGTCGAGGTAGCTCTTGAGCCGCCCCAGCGCCCCCACGACTTCGGCGTTGCCGAGCAGGAAGCCGACCCGCCAGCCCGCCATCGAGAACGACTTCGTGAGCGAGTAGATCTCGACCGCGACGTCGGACGCCCCCGGCACCTGGAGGATCGAGGGAGGCTGGTACCCGTCGAAGCCGAGATCGGCATAGGCGAAGTCGTGGACCAGCAAGATGCCGTGTTCGCGGGCGAACTCCACCATGCGGGTCATGTAGTCGAGGTCGACGCAGCTCGTCGTCGGGTTGTGCGGGAACGACAACACGATCACCCGGGGGCGGGGCCACGACTCGTCCCATGCCTCGACCAGGTTGTCGAGGAAGTTCTGCTCCGGGCCGAGGCGGACGTGGCGCACGTCCGCGCCCGCGAGGATCGGGCCCCAGATGTGGATCGGGTACGACGGGCTCGGCACCATCGCGGAGTCACCCGGCCCCAGCAGCACCCACATCAGGTGCGAGAACCCCTCCTTGGCGCCAATGGTGGTGCACGCCTGGGTATCGGGATCGAGCTCCACTCCGAAGCGGCGGCGGTAGAGATCGGTGATCGCCAGCCGGAGCTTGGGGATGCCTCGGCTGGCCGAGTACCGGTGGTTCTTCGCCTTGCGGACGGCCTCACCGAGCTTGTCCACCGCGACCGGCGGCGACGGGATGTCGGGATTGCCGAAGCCGAGGTCGATGACGTCGTCGCCGGCGCGTCGCGCGTCCATCTTCAACAGGTCGATGGTGGCGAAGACGTACGGCGGCAGCTCGTTGATCCGCCTGAATTCCACCCCACGACGGTACCAGTCCGGTTTCTCGGCTCCACTACGTTTCGCGGCGTGATCGACGCGGTCCTGCTCGATGCCGGCGGCATCTTCGTCCTTCCCGACCACGACCGGATCGCCGCCGCGCTCGCCCGAGCGGGCGCGACCGTCGATCCCGAGCGCCTTGATCGCGCGCACTACGAGGGCGTGACCGTCCTCTCCGAGTTCAGCGAGGGTGACCGGGAGGTGTGGAAGGCATACAACCGGACCTACGCACGGGCGTGCAACGTGCCCGACGACGTCCTCGACGACGCGGTCGAGCACCTGCTCAACGAGTTCGTCACCGGTGATGTGTGGAGCCGGGTCATCCCCGGATCGGTCGACGCGTTGCAGGCGCTGGCTGACCTCGGCGTGCGGCTGGCGATCGTCTCCAACGCCGACGGGAACGCCGAGGAGCGACTGCTCGAGCACGAGATATGTCAGGTCGGACCGGGACCGGGGGTGGAGGTCGACACCGTGGTCGACTCCGAGGTGGTGGGAGTGGCCAAGCCCGACCCCCGGATCTTCGAGCTCGCGCTCGACCGGGTCGGCGTGCCGGCCGACCGGGCGATCCACGTCGGTGACACCCCGGGGGCCGACGTCGACGGTGCTCGCGCTGCGGGTGTCCGGCCGGTGCTGCTCGATCCCTACGACCTCCACGCCCATCTCGACGTCGAGCGGGTGCCGGTGCTGGCCGACGTCGTGGAGATCGTGGCCGCCAACGCGTGAGGATCCGCTGGGCTCAGGACGCAGGGGCTGGAATGGCCGAATTGCGCCCGGCGGGCTCAAGTCCGGAGGGGCCGCGAGCCGATACCAATGGCATG
>DATKDW010000073.1 GCA_035512495.1 Acidimicrobiales bacterium | reverse complement strand
AGTGCGCCGCCGACGGCCTCGACGGTGCGGTCGGCGTCGGGCGAGATCGCGACGCCGAGGACGGCGGCGGCCATGACGGCCGCTGTCGTCACGGCGGCGCGCGAGAGGAGACGAGAATACCGGTGGCTCACGGCTGAAGATCGTACTGCGTCATGGTCGGCGTCGGGGGTCGCGCCGCTCATGCGTCGAACGTCGGGGCGATGCCACGCTCGGCGACGATCGCGTTCAGACGGGCAGCGTCGTCGTCGGACAGGGTGGTCGACTCCTCGACGAGCATCACCGGGATGTCGTCACGGATCTCGTACGTCCGGTTGAGGCGCGGGTTGAACAGCACCGACTCGTCGTCGAGGTAGTACAGCGGCCCCTTGTCGTCGGGGCAGGCGAGGATCTCCAGCAGCTGCGGGTCGAGGGACATGTCAGGCCTTCCGGATGAGGGCGAGGATCTCGGCGGTGCGGGCGTCGCACTCCTCGCGGGTGGGTGCCTCGAGGTTGAGGCGCAGGAGGGGCTCGGTGTTCGAGGGCCGCAGGTTGAACCACCAGCTCCCGTGGTCGACGGTGAGGCCGTCGAGGCGGTCCTGGTCCACCTCCGCGTGGGCGGCGGCAACCTCCTCGATGACCGCCAGCGGGTCGTCGACGGTGGAGTTGACCTCGCCGGAGGCGGCGTAGCGGTCGAGCGGGGCGCACAGCTCGGAGAGGGAGACGCCGGCGGCCGAGAGCTGCTCGAGGACGATCAGCGAGGCGATGAGCCCGGAGTCGGCCCGGTAGTTGTCCCGGAAGTAGTAGTGACCGGAGTGCTCGCCGCCGAACACGGCGCCGGTGTCGGCCATGACCCCCTTGATGTAGCTGTGCCCCACCTTGGTGCGCACCGGCGTGCCGCCCGACTCGCGGATGACCTCGGGCACGGCCTTGGAGCAGATCAGGTTGTGCAGCACCGTCTCGCCGGGGCGCTTGGCCAGGATCCCCATGGCCACCAGGGCGGTGGTGAGCGAGCCGGAGACGGTGGCGCCGCGCTCGTCGACCAGGAAGACGCGGTCGGCGTCGCCGTCGAAGGCCAGGCCCACGTCGGCGCCGAGCTCCAGCACCCGGGCCTGGAGGTCGCGGAGGTTCTCCGGTTGGATGGGGTCGGCCGGGTGGTTGGGGAAGGTGCCGTCGAGCTCCGGGTAGAGGGCGTCGACCTCGAAGGGGAGGCCCTCCCACACCGCGGGGCCGACGAGGCCGCCCATGCCGTTGGCGTAGTCGCAGACCACCTTGAGGGGCTTCAGGGAGTCGACGTCGACGAACGAGCGGACGTGGTCGGCGAAGTCGCCGAGGACGTCCCGGGAGGTGATCGAGCCCTGCCCCGTCGGCTCGAGGCCCTCGCGCGCCCATTCCTTGATCTCGGCCAGGCCGGTGTCCTGACCGACCGGCTTCGCCCCGGCGAGGCAGAGCTTGATGCCGTTGTACCCCGCCGGGTTGTGCGAGGCGGTGAGCATGGCGCCGGGGGCGTCGAGGGAGCCGGAGGCGAAGTAGAGCAGGTCGGTGGAGCCGAGGCCGAGGTCGACCACGTCGACCCCCTGGCCGGCGGCGCCCTCGGCGAACGCCTGGCTGATCTCGACCCCCGAGGGCCGCATGTCGCGGGCGACGACGATGCGCCCGGCGCCGGCGAAGCGGGCGAAGGCGGCGCCGATGCGACGGGCGAGCTCGGCGTCGAGCTGGTCGGGGACCGTTCCCCGGATGTCGTACGCCTTGAAGATCTGGTCGAGGGACTCCGGTGACGCCATGGCCCCCCAACCTAGTTCGGGGGTTCTCGGCCGCAGGCCGTGACGGGGGCGTCGAGGTCGTAGCGGCCTTGGCCGGCCCAGCGCCGGACCCGGAACAGGTCGCGCACCATGGTCAGGGCGTCGGCGCCGATCCGCACCGTCGACCCCTCGGCCTCCACCAGCGTCACCGGCACCTCCACCAACGACAGCCGGTACCGCTCCACGAGGTGGAACACCTCCACGTCGAACGCGAACCCGTCGAGGCGGGTGCGCGCGAAGACCGTGCGGGCCACGTCGGAGCGAAGCGCCTTGAGGCCGCACTGGGTGTCCCGGTAGCGCCCGAGCAGCACCACCGCGGTCAGCAGGTTGAAGAGCCGCCCGCTGAGCAAGCGGATCATGGGGACCGCCGTCTCCGAGGTCGACCCGGGGTGGCGGCGGCTGCCCACGGCAACGTCCCACCCGGCCTCCACCTCGGCGAGGAGCCCGAGGAGCTGGGCGGGCGGGTAGGCGAGGTCGGCGTCGACGAAGGCCACGGTGCGGCCCGTGGCCTCGAGCATGCCGGCCCGGACGGCGGCGCCCTTGCCCCGGTTCTCCGAGAGCCGGACCGTCCGTGCCCCGGCCGCGGCGGCGCGGGCGCTGGTGGCGTCGGTCGAGCCGTCGTCGACGACGAGGATCTCGAGGCCTCCGTCGTCGTCCACTCCGGTCAGCGCGTCGCGCACCCGACCGACGGTTGGCGCGATCCGCGCCTCCTCCTGGTAGGCGGGGATCACCACGCTGAGCCGCACCCGGCCCGGGGCGGGCGGTCTCGCCGTCCGTTCGGCGAGCACCGCCCGCGTCACGCCGAACGACGCCGCCCGGTGGGCGACCAGGCGGACCCCTCCCGCCAACACCAGGGCCAGCGCCTTCGACGCCAGCAGGGTGGCGACCGCTGGCTCACGCCACCCTGCCCTGGCGGTGACGACGGCGATGTCGAGGCCACCGGCGACCAGGGTGGTGGCCACGAACCACCGCGGCCGCTCCATCCAGCGACCGGGCAGGTCGTCGCCCGAGACGGCGCGGTGCAGGCTCCAGGAGGCGGTGGCGGCCACGGCGACGGCGACGGCACCGGCGAGGGGCACCGGCACCCCGAGCGCGGCCAGGCCGACGAGGACAGCGACGTCGATGGCGGTCACCGCGACGGTCGTGGCGCAGAACCGCCGCAGCTGCCGCCTCACGTGCTCACCGGGGGTCGGCGACGCCGTCCGGCGGGGCGGTGGCGTCGTCGAGCGCCCTGTGGTCGAGGCGGGGGGCCAGGAGGAGATCGGTCTCGACGGCGGCGTCGTCGTCGAGGGGCTCCTCGGACCCGGTGTCGGCGACGGGGTCGTCGTCGCCACGGCGGCGCCGGGGTGTGCGGGCTGGGAAGGCGACTGCGCCCTGCCGGGCCAGGAGCACCACGCCCACCACGCCGCCGGCGGTCATCGCCCACGCCAGCCAGTCGACCGGTGTCGTGCCGTAGGAGAGCTCCACGCTGGTGCTGGTGGGGACCACCACCATGAGGTTGGGGGCGACCCGCCAGGGCCCCTCGGCGCCGCTGGCCTGCCAGTTCGGGAAGTACGAGGTCTTGACCAGCACGGGCACGCCCGGCCGGCTCACGTCGAAGGAGATGGTGTCGACACCCTCCTCCACGTCGGAGACGACCGTGGTGCCCACGGGCCGGCGGGCGGGCTCGTCCTCGACGCTCACCCGCGCCCACGCCGGGGGGCCGTCGGCGGCGAGCATCACGTCGCGGCGCGAGGTGTCGAGGTACCAGGGGACGGCGGCGTCGAGCCAGCCCTTGCCACCGAGGGAGACGTCGTCGAGCACCACCGGCTCGGCCGCGAGGGGGACCACGAGGTCGGCGTCGGCGACCTCGTAGACGTGCCACGTCACCTCCGTGAGCTCGTCGTTTCGGCGCACCTCCGTCGACTCCGAGGTCGCCAGCAGGCTGAGGTCGTCGACGTCGTCGGCCTGGGCGACGGCCCGGTCGGAGAACGCCAGGTAGTAGCGGACCCCGAGCAGCTGGAGGTGCTCGACCCCCTCGGCCACGTCGAGGTCCCGGTACGGCAGGCCGCGCTGGGCCCGCGAGGGCCGATCCGAGAGCAGGGACTGGTTGAGGAAGTGGTAGGGCGTGGTGACCGAGGCCTCGAAGTAGAGGCCCTCCATCGAGGCGATGCAGCCGTCGGTCCAGTACGGCAGGAGCATCGGGGCCATGGGCGTGCCGAAGCGGTTGAGCTCGCTCTCGTACTCCCACATGGCGCGACCGCACCCCTCGGTCTGCCCGATGCGGTCCATCAGCGCCACGAGGCTGCGGAGCTCGGGCCACGCCTCCTTGCGCTCGTAGCCGGAGTAGTTCCAGCGGGCCCAGTCCGGCACGAAGCTGCGGTCGGTGGTGGCGACCCCGACCGACCGCGTGGGCCAGTGGTAGGTGCCGTCGTCGGCCGTCGAGCCGAACGGGAGCGACCGCAGCGGCAGGCCGAGCACGACCATCACCACCAGGGTGGCCACGATCGACCCGGTGACGAGGCCGATCCGGCTCGGCTCCTCGCTGGGCCGGCGGGCGGCGAGCACCGCGATCGAGCGGATGACCTCGGCGGCCGCGACCGCCGCCAGCAGGTAGAGCGCCAGGTACCAGAACGGCAGGAGGCGGGCGTTCCACAGGCGGCCCTGCGGGACGAGGAGGAACCCGGCGGCGGCGACGACGGCGACGATCGTGAGGAAGATGCCCAGCCGGCGCCGGAAGGCGATCGACACCCCGATGCCGACCACCGCCAGGACGGCCACCCAGGTGATGTCGCCCGGCACGTCGGCGCTGGCCGAGCCGCCGGCGAGGCGGCTGGCGGCCTCGCCGAGCGACCCGGGCAGGAGGCGCTCCCAGTAGGCGGTGACCCGCTCCCACCCCATGTCGTTGAGGTACGGGTGCCGCCACACGAACGGCACCGTCCAGAAGGAGGTGAGGGCGGCACCGACCACGCCGGTGGTGAAGGCCCAGCGGAGCCGGTGGCGGTCGGCGCGCATGGTGAGGGCGATGAGGCCGGCGACGACGGCGAAGATCGCCGGGATGACGTGGGTCAGCGCGGTGAGGGCCAGGAGCACCGCCGCCAGGGCCCGGTGCCGCCCGGTCTCGAGGCCGCGCAGGACGACGCCGAGGAACACCAGGGAGAACGCCAGGCTGTGGGAGAACGCGAACTCGCCCGCGAGGGTGGAGGCGATGTTGCCCCCGTAGATCGAGAACGACCGGTCGAAGAGGAACGCCGTGGCGGCCACGGCCAGCAGGGGTGGTCCGGGGAAGGGGAGCCGGCCGAGGCGTCCCAGGGCCCACGCCGCCGCCGGCAGCGCCGCCAGGCCGGCGACCGAGACCAGCTTGAAGGCGATGTTGTAGGGCAGGACCACGTCGAGGGCCACCACGAAGAGGCTCGGGACCACCATGTAGAAGACGTACGCGGGGAACCCGGCGTACCAGTCGGGCGCCCACCCCGTCAGCCGGCCGCTGCCGAGCAGGTGGTCGCGCAGGTGGGCCGGGCCCCACACGTGGGCGCCCATGTCGCCGCCCGCCGCCGTGGTGTTCGCCACCAAGAGCCGGGGGTGCAGCTGGGCGATGGTGTAGGCGGCGCAGGCCACGACCACGCCGATCGAGACCAGCGTCTCGAGGGAGGGGCGGCGACGGCCGGCACGCTGGTCGGTCAGGGCCATGGGGCCACCATCGTGGCACCCGCCCGGGCCCGCCACGGATCACGCCCCGGACGCGCCGGGTCCCCGGCACCGTCGGTGCCGGGGACCCGGGGAGTGCTCAGCCGTGCGCCGGGCTCAGGCCGTGGCTCGACGTCCGGTCGCCTGGCGGGATCGCAGTGCCTCGGAGCCCATGGTGAGCAGGCCACCGAGGAACAGGATCGCACCGGCGAGGAGCACCAGCGCCGAGGTCGCCTCGCCGGTCCGGGGCAGCTGGCTGATGGCAGCGGCCTCGCGCTCCAGCGTGACGCCGAGCACCACCGGCACCGCCGGCGACGCGTCGACCTGGACCTCCGGGGCGCTCTCGACGGGCACCTCCGCAGCCGGCGTGTCGGCAGGAGGCGTG